>NZ_JBICMS010000006.1:0-54867 GCF_043106615.1 Pseudomonas sp. CJQ_9
ACAAAAAGCATTACTTCGTTGGAACGGCCGAAGCGCTGGTGGAAAAGGCGCACAAGGTGTGCCCGTACTCCAATGCCACCCGCGGCAATGTGAATGTGCGGCTGCACGTAGCCGTTTAAGCCTGCCCTCCAGGTGCAGCGATGCACAATTGGCAGGCACAAAAAAACCCGGCCGAAGCCGTTTTTTTACCCTTCACAAGAAGCATTACTTCTTGGAACGGCCGAAGCGCTGGTGGAAAAGGCGCACAAGGTGTGCCCGTACTCCAACGCCACCCGCGGTAATGTGGATGTACGGCTGCACGTAGCCGTCTAAACCTGCCCTGCAGGTGCAGTGATGCACAATTGGCAGACACAAAAAAACCCGGCCGAAGCCGGGTTTTTTGCCTTTCACAAGAAGCATTACTTCTTGGAACGGCCCTTGAAGCTGTTGTCGCGGGTGTCGATGTCGATCCACTCGTCGATCTGGATGAAGTCGGCAACCGAAATCTCGGTACCGTTCTTCAGTTTGGCAGGCTTCATGACCTTGCCCGAGGTGTCGCCGCGCGCAGCGTTCTCGGTGTAGACAACCTGACGGCTGATGGTGGTCGGCAGTTCAACCGATACCAGGCGGCCTTCGAAGAACACGGCTTCGCAGACGTCTTCCATGCCTTCTTCGATGTAAGGCAGAACAGCTTCGATGTCTTCTTCGTTCAGCTCGTACATGGTGTAGTCGCTGGTGTCCATGAAGGTGTACGAATCACCGCTGATGAACGACAGGGTCGCTTCTTTGCGGTCCAGGATCACGTCGTCCAGCTTGTCGTCTGCACCGTATACGGTTTCGGTTTTGTAGCCGGTCAGCAGGTTCTTCAGCTTGGTTTTCATGATCGCGCTGTTACGGCCCGACTTGGTGAACTCAGCTTTTTGAACCAGCCACGGGTCGTTGTCGATGCGCAGCACGGTACCGGGTTTCAGTTCTTTACCAGTTTTCATTACGAAGTATCCGAATCTGGATGGATTTATAAAAATCGAGGCCGCATATCATAGCGAATTTCCATAAAAGTGTACTAGCGCCGTGGCAAGGTCCGGCTGAGCGGCCTGTTGCGCCGCCCAGCGCCGGGCGTGCTGCTGCAGTTGCGGCCAATACCGGCGGGCTTCCTGCCAGGCCTGGCCCATGTCCTGATCCATGTTCCAGGCCCGCCACAGGCCCAGCAACGCGGCGCCGGCATCGGCTGACAAACCGCGTCGGTAATGCGCCAGGAACGCTTCGAGCTTTTCCCAGTGAGCATTCTCGTCCTGCACGTAGATGTGCCACAACATGGGCTGCCCGGCCCACTGCGCCCGCACGAACGAATCCTCGCCCCGCACCGCATTGAAGTCGCAGCACCACAGCAGCCGATCGAAATCATCCTGGCTGACGAACGGCAACACCTGCACGGTCAGCGCACCACGCGTGCGCACCTGCCCGGCCTGCAGCGGCGCCTCGCCAAGCCAGTGGCTGAGGCCGGCGACCACACGGCCTTGCGGCACCAGCAGGTGGCAGGCTTGGTCACCGGCAGCCAAGGCATCGAGCCATTTTCCCAGTTGCGGGTTTTCATAGGCGAACAGGCTGATCAGCAGCGCCCCGGGCGCGGGGCTTACAGCCAACCCCTGCAGGAACGCCTGCCGGGCAGCCGCCGACTGTTGCAACGCGTCGCGGCGGGCCAGCAGCTCAGCCTCGCGCAGCAGGCCACCGGTGTTTTCGGTGAAGCCGGGGAAGAAGAACACTTTGCGCAGGCCATTTGCCTGCGGCGACGGCAGACCATGGCAACCCTCTACCCAATCCTCGGCACTGAGGTATTCAAGGTTCAACCACAGTGGTGGCCGGGGGGAGGCCCGCATGGCCTCGACATAGGTCGCTGGCAACTGGCAGGCAAAGGCACCGATCACCACATCGGCAGGCGCTACCGGCAACCAGGCCGCCGGCCACTGGCGTACGTCCACGCCCTGCTGCCACTGCTGCGCCGCGTTGGCGTCGGCGCCGGGGCACATGGGCGTGAAGGCGTTGAGATCATCCACCCACAGGCGCACCGCCAGGCCATGCTCGGCCACCAACTGCCGGGCCAGGCGCCAGGTCACGCCAATATCGCCGTAGTTGTCGACCACGCTGCAGAAGATGTCCCAGGTGGCTTTCATGCGCCGTTCCCTTTAACTTGCGTAAAAACGCGGATTCTGCCCGACAGCATGCGACAATGCACCCCGCCCACTTGCCAAGGAGGCCGCCATGCCCCGCCGCCGTGAACTGACCATCACCCTGAAGCCGTTGCAGTTGATACTGTGCGTGGCTTTGGGCCTATGGCTTGGCGCAATGGCGATTGCCCTTAGCCTGCTGCTGGCCCATCAACTGTGGCCGCTCCCGCCCGAGCGGCAAGCCGCGGCCCCGGCCGTGGCACCAGCACCGGCACCGGTGCAACCGGCCGATGCGCAAGCTGAAATGTTCGAGCGCTACAAGCACATGCTGCAGCAACAGGAACAACAACAGGCCGCTGAGGCTGCGCAGGGTAACCCGCGCAACCTGAACAGCCCCAAGTGCCAGTTCTGGCTGCAACAGAATCGCACTGCACCTACCGACAAAAGCCAGGCCAACGTGCTGGAGTTCTGTTATTGACCACGCGCAAGCACCACCTGCTGGCACAGATCGTCGCCACCCTGGAACATGACCTGGACGTGCTGACCCGTGCGGCCCAAACCGCCTATGAAGCCGCCACGGCGGAAGAGAACGTCGCCGAGAACAAGTACGACACCCTGGGCCTGGAGGCCTCGTACCTGGCCACCGGGCAAGCCCGACGCAGTGCGCAAATCCGCCAGGCACTGCTGATTTACCAGCAACTGCTGCTGCGCGATTATGACCCGGCGCGCGGGGTGCACATGAGCAACCTGGTGACCCTGGAGGATGAAACTGGCGAACAACGTCGGGTGTTTCTGGGGCCTGAAGCTGCCGGCCTGAAAATTGCCGCAGCAGACGGGCTGGTGACAGTGATCACCCCGCGCTCGCCCCTGGGGCAAGTATTGCTGGGTAAACGGGTGGATGATGAGGTGAGCCTGGGAGTGCAGGTACTGTTCGTCGTTGATGTTGCCTGACGCCTACTAACACTGCAGGGCATCGAAGCGCCCCGCCAGGCCCTGCTCGGCGAACTGCTCGACGATGAAATCGACGAATGCACGGGTCTTGCCCGGCAACAGCTTGTGCTCGGCGAAATACAGGCTGATATGCCCATCGTCCACATACCAGTCCGGCAACACCCGCTGCAACCGGCCGGCCTGCAGGTAGGGCACCGCGAACGGCAAACTCACCAGCGCAATCCCCAGCCCCTGCTCGGCCACCGCGCAGGCAGCGTCCGAATCGCTCATGGTCATGGCCTGGCGCAAGAGCAATGGCTGCTGTCCCTGCCAGCGGCTGGTCAACGGCCACGAGCGCACCCGCCCGGTCTGCGGCGAGCGGATCAGAATGCCGTCATGGCGCTGCAACACGTGCGGCTCATCGATCTGTGCATGCCGCTGCAGGTACGCCGGCGCCGCCACCAGCACCCGGTGCGCCGGGGTCAACTTGCGCGCCACCACCCCCGGCGGCAGTTCAAAACCACCGCCAATGGCCGCGTCGAAGCCCTGGCCGATCAGGTCGACCTGGCGGTTATCGAAATGCCAGTCCGGAGTAATGGCTGGGTAGCGGCGCAGAAATTCGCCCAGCAAGGGCAGCACGTACAAACGCCCGAACACCGTGCCCATGCTGACCCGCAGCAGCCCGGCCGGTTGCCCTTCGGCACTGGCCAGGTTGGCCACCGCATACTGAATGGTGCGAAAGCTGTCGCTTACCTCGCCAAGAAAACGCTGCCCTGCTTCGGTCAAGGTCAGCTTGCGGGTACTACGCTGGAACAACCGCACCCCCAGGCGCGCCTCCAACTGCGCAACGTGCTTGCCCACGGCAGCCGGCGTAATGCGCAAGCGCCTGGCCGCTTCGGCAAAGCTGCCTACCTCGGCACTGCGGATGAAGCATTCCAACGCGTTGAACGATTCCATGGCCATGATTGGCAACCAAAAGTTTACTCTGCTTATAGTGATTGCCATCTTATCAGCAAGTAATCGAGCGCCGATACTGCGCCTATCCAAGGCATTCCAGCCTGGCTTACAGCAGGAGATCAGCATGTCCAAGCAACTTACACTCGAAGGCAAGGTGGCCCTGGTACAGGGCGGTTCCCGGGGTATTGGCGCGGCTATCGTGCGGCGCCTGGCCCGCGAGGGTGCGCAAGTGGCCTTCACCTACGTCAGCTCTGCCGGGCCGGCAGAAGACCTGGCACGGGAAATCGGCGACAACGGCGGCAAGGCCCTGGCCCTGCGCGCCGACAGCGCCGATGCCGCTGCCGTGCAGCTGGCCGTGGATGACACAGTGAAGGCCTTCGGCCGGCTGGATATCCTGGTCAACAACGCCGGGGTACTGACGGTCGCGCCGCTCACCGAATTCGACCTCGCCGATTTCGACCGCACGTTGGCGGTGAACGTACGCAGTGTCTTTGTCGCCAGCCAGGCCGCAGCGCGGTACATGGGCCAGGGCGGGCGCATCATCAACATTGGCAGCACCAATGCCGAGCGCATGCCGTTTGCCGGCGGCGCGCCTTATGCCATGAGCAAGTCGGCGCTGGTCGGCCTGACCCGCGGCATGGCGCGCGACCTGGGGCCGCAGGGTATTACCGTGAACAACGTGCAACCAGGGCCAGTGGACACCGACATGAACCCGGCCAGCGGCGAATTCGCCGAGAGCCTGATCCCGCTGATGGCAATTGGGCGGTATGGCGAAGCGGACGAGATTGCCAGCTTCGTGGCCTACCTGGCGGGGCCTGAGGCGGGCTATATCACGGGAGCGAGCTTGACGGTGGACGGTGGCTTTGCCGCCTGATTGCGCCGTTGGTGGCGGGGCTGGGCTGGCGGGCGCTTGCCTTTGGTGCAGTGGCACACGGTAGATCGAGCGCCACCCGCCGCCCCCGGCCCCGCAAATGCATTGGCGCCGTGCCCGGCACTTGCCGATAATACCCCACTTGCTGCTGCCCGCTACGAGAAACACATGCCCGCCCCTCCTCTCAGCCGCACCCTGATCCTGCTGATGGCCACCGCCACCGGCCTGGCCGTGGCCAGTAACTACTACGCCCAGCCGCTGTTGCACAGCATTGCCCAGCAATTCGGCCTGAGCACCGCCAGCGCCGGCAGTATCGTGATTGCCGCCCAGCTCAGCTATGGCGCCGGCCTGTTGCTGCTGGCACCGCTAGGCGACCTGTTCGAGCAGCGTCGGCTGATTACCGTGATGACCGCCATTGCCACTCTCGGCCTGGTCATCAGCGCCTGTGCCCCTGGCCTGCCGTGGCTGATTCTTGGTACGGCGTTGACCGGCCTGTTCTCGGTAGTGGCACAAATTCTGGTGCCCATGGCTGCCTCGCTGAGCGAGCCGCAGCAGCGCGGCCGTGCGGTCGGCACACTGATGAGCGGGCTGCTGCTGGGCATTCTGCTGGC
The DNA here is from genome assembly GCF_043106615.1 of Pseudomonas sp. CJQ_9. Lineage (NCBI taxonomy): Bacteria > Pseudomonadati > Pseudomonadota > Gammaproteobacteria > Pseudomonadales > Pseudomonadaceae > Pseudomonas > Pseudomonas sp. CJQ_9. The sequence continues at coordinate 5,514 of NZ_JBICMS010000006.1, forward strand.
GCGCACCGCGGCCGGCTTCATGGCCGAACTGGGCGGCTGGCGCAGTATCTATGTGCTGGCCGCCGTGCTGATGGCGATTACCGCCGTGGCGCTGTACCGCTGCCTGCCGCAACACCACAGCCATGCCGGGCTGAAGTACCCGGCGCTGATCGGCTCGGTGTTCCGCCTGTTCCTGGAAGAGCCGGTCCTGCGCTTGCGCTCGCTGCTGGGCCTGCTGGCATTCAGCCTGTTCGCCCTGTTCTGGACACCGCTGGCATTTCTGCTGGCAAACCCTCCTTACCATTATTCAGATGCGGTGATCGGCCTGTTCGGCCTGGCGGGTGCAGCCGGTGCACTGTCGGCCAACTGGGCCGGGCGCCTGGCCGACAGAGGCAAGGGCCAGCTGGGCACCACCGTGGGCCTGGTGGTATTGCTGCTGTCGTGGGTACCGTTGGGGTTTGCCCAACAGTCACTGCTGGCCTTGCTGCTGGGCGTGCTGATGCTCGACCTGGCGGTGCAACTGGTCCACGTGAGCAACCAGAACGCCGTGATCGCCCTGCGGCCCGAAGCGCGTACACGCCTCAACGCCGGGTATATCACCTGCTACTTCATTGGCGGTGCGCTGGGCTCTTTGTTGGGCACGCAGCTGTACCAGCGTCAAGGCTGGCTGGGCATCGTCGCGGCAGGGTTGGTCATCGGCGCCTTGGCATTGCTGGCATGGCTGCTTGCCGCGCGTAGAACCGAAGCTCGCCCCTCCGCCAAGGCGGCCTAGCCTGGTCGAAAAATCGACGCCAACTGGCGCCAGCACAAACGGCCAGGCGCATCTGCCTGACGGCCGAGCGCAACGCTGGATCGTCTTAGGGTAAAGGCGGCTGATAAGATGCCGCCTTTTCCCGGCCTGTCGCGCCTCCAGGAGCCCCCCGCATGCCCCCGCGCCCTCCCCGTCTGCCCCTGAGCCTGCTCGGCCTGGGCCTGGCCTTGCAGTGCCCCGCCGTGCTCGCCCAGGGCAGCGTGCTGCTGGCCCCGGTGCAGGTCGTCGATACCTACGCCAACGACGGCTACCAGGCCAGCGAGGCAGCAGTGGGTGGCTTCCAGCCCGCCCCCCTGCTCGACACCCCGGCTTCGATCAGTGTGTTCAGCCAGACACTGCTGGAAGACCGCCAGGTGCGCATGCTCAGCCAGGTGCTGCAAAGCGACGCGTCGGTTGGCGAAAGCTATGCCCCCATCGGTTACTACGAAAACTTCAATGTGCGGGGCTTTGCGCTGAACGCGGCCAGCAGCTACCGCATCAACGGCCAGACCATCGCCGGCGAACAGAGCGTCGCCCTGGAGAACAAGCAGCAGGTGGAACTGCTCAAGGGGCTGTCCGGGCTGCAGAGCGGCGTAGCGGCCCCCGGCGGCTTGATCAACTACGTGACCAAGCGCGCTGAAGCGGTGCGCAGCCTTACGCTGTCGACCAACGAACAGGGCGAGCGCTACCTGGCCACCGACCTTGGCGGCTGGTTTGGCAGCGAACAGCAGTTCGGCCTGCGCGCCAACCTGGCCCATGAAGACCTGCGCTCGTACGTCGACCACGCCGATGGCCAGCGCGACTTCGCCTCGCTGGCCTTCGACTGGCAGATCAGCCCCGACGCCACCCTGCAGCTGGACGCTGAATACCAGCACCGCGAACAGCGCTCGGTGCCCGGTTACCAGTTGCTCGGCGGCAGCGCAGTGCCGCACGGCATCGACCCGGATGACCGGCTGGCCTACCAGCACTGGGCAAAGCCGGTGCAGACCGACTCGCTGAACCTGGGCGGGCGCTTCGAGTACCGCTTCAACGACAACTGGACCGGCACCCTCAGCGCTTCGCGCAGCAAGGTGGTGATCGATGACTACAGCGCGTTTGCCTGGGGCTCGAGTGAAGGCGCGTACTTCGGCAGCACGGGCGATTACGACATCTACGACTACCGCAGCCCAGACGACACCCGCCGCACCGACGAGGCCCAGGCCCTGCTCACCGGGCGCTTCGATGGCTTGGGGGTGGGCCACGAACTGACCGTGGGCAGCAGCGCCCAGCGGCGCACGCTGGACCAGCGCCCGTATTACAACGAGTGGCTGGGTACCGGCAACATCTACACCGGGGCCCCGGCTTTCGAGCCGTCCGACAAGCCGCTTGGCGCCAGCCAGCGCCGCCTGGACAGCCGCCAGTACGGCCTGTTCGTCAGCGACAGCATCCGTTTCAACGACCAATGGCAAACCGTGCTGGGTGCCCGTGAGGTACGCCTGGACGAGCAGACCTGGGACGAGACCGGCGTCGCGGGGCGCCATACCCGCCAATACCAGCTGCTGCCCAATGCTGCGCTCATCTACAAGCCGCAGCCGGAGACCACTGTGTATGCCAGCTACGCCAAGGGGTTGTCTGCTGGCGGGACGGCGCCCTGGTTCGCCAGCAACGCCGCCGAAATCCTTGCGCCGACAACATCACACCAGCTGGAGCTAGGCCTCAAGCACGACTGGCAGGCGCTGAGCCTCAGCGCCGCGCTGTTTCAGATTCGCCAGGCCTACCAGTATGCGCGCCCCGACGGCGCCGGGAGCTTCACTTACGTGCAGCAAGGCCAGCAGAAGAACATCGGCCTGGAACTGGGCGCCAGCGGCTGGCTGACCCGCAGGCTGCAGGTGCAAGCTAGCGCAGCGGCCATTCGGGCGCGGGTGCAGGACAGCGGCACGCCCGACTATGAAGGGCACCAGGCGATCAACGTGCCACGCTTGCGCGCAGCTCTGCACGCCGAATACACCCTGCCGGTCGCAGGCCTGGCGTTGCTGGGCGGCGCACGCTACAGCGCCAGCAAGTATGCGAGCCAGGCGGGGAATGTGGCGGTTGGTGGGTATACGGTATTCGATGTAGGCAGCCGCTATCGTACGCGAGTCGGCGGGTATGACACGGTACTGCGGCTGACGGTGGACAACCTGTTCGACAAGCGTTACTGGCGCGATGTGGGCGACTACCTGGGTGACAACTACCTGTTCCAGGGCGCGCCGCGCAGTGCCCGGCTGTCAGCTTCGGTCAGTTTCTGATATTCAGGGCCGCGTGCGGCCCATCGCCGGCATGCCCGCTGCCACAGGGGCTTTGCAGCCGGCCCAATGGGCTTTGAAGCAAAAAGCCCCCGTGCTTTTCAGCGCGGGGGCTTTTCGTAGAATGTGGCGGTGAAGAAGGGATTTGAACCCTTGATACGATTTCTCGTATACACACTTTCCAGGCGTGCTCCTTCGACCACTCGGACACTTCACCGTTTCTCTCCAAGCCGTGCGGCCCGTCGAGGTGCGCTAATTTAGTGAAAGCGTTCCCCTTTGGCAAGCATTTTTTTCAGTTTTTTCATGTATTTGCACCAGAGCCCGGCTGGGCGCTGACCGACCAGTCAGCCTTGCTGCTTTACCTTGCCCATCGCGCTGGGTAACGTCGGTGCCACGCCAACAAAAGGACTCTGCCATGAGCGAGCTGATTACCTACCACGCCGAAGACGGCATCGCCACCCTGACCCTGAACAACGGCAAGGTCAATGCGATCTCGCCGGATGTCATCAGCGCGTTCAATGCCGCGCTGGACCGCGCCACCGAGGACCGCGCGGTGGTGATCATCACCGGGCAGCCAGGCATTCTATCGGGCGGCTACGACCTGAAGGTGATGACCCGCGGCCCACAGGAAGCCATCAGCCTGGTTACCGCCGGGTCCACCCTCGCCCGCCGCCTGCTGGCTCACCCCTTCCCGGTGGTGGTCGCCTGCCCGGGCAATGCCGTGGCCAAGGGCGCCTTCCTGCTGCTGTCGGCCGACTACCGCATTGGCGTCGAAGGGCCCTACAAGATCTGCCTGAACGAAGTGCAGATCGGCATGACCATGCACCACGCCGGCATCGAACTGGCCCGCGACCGTCTGCGCCGCTCGGCCTTCCACCGGTCGGTGATCAACGCCGAAGTGTTTGACCCGCATGCGTCGGTGGATGCCGGCTTCCTCGACAAGGTGGTGCCTGCCGAACAACTGCAGGAAGCGGCGCTGAGCGTGGCGCGGGAATTGAAGAAGCTGAACATGCTGGCGCACAAGAACACCAAGCTGAAGGTGCGCAAAGGGCTGCTCGAGGCCTTGGACACCGCCATACAACTGGACCAGCAGCCTATGGGTTGAGCCCGCTGGCCGCGACGCGGGGCAGGCGTACGCTGCTCCCGCGCAGGAGTGGGCTCACCCGCGAAGAGGCCAGCACAAGCTGACACCGGCATTTGCCCCAACCAGTGCACAGCCGTACACTGCCCGGCGACTGTCTGGTGTGAGTCGTACCATGCTTTATTTATTGCGCATGCTCCTGCTGGCGCTGCACTTTCTCGCCGTTGGCGTCCTGGGCCTGGCCATTGGCCTGTGCCGCCCCTTCAACCCCGACAACAGCCGCCTGTTCGCCCGCCTTTACAGCCGGCCGGCCACCTGGCTGCTGCGCATCAAGGTCAAGGCCGAGGTCGGCCCGCTGTGGGACCAACCACCCGGTTGCGTGATCGTCGCCAACCACCAGTCCAACTTCGATCTGTTCGTGCTGGGCCAGGTGGTGCCGCAGCGCACGGTCGCCATCGGCAAGAAAAGCCTGGGCTGGATACCGTTGTTCGGTCAGCTGTTCTGGCTGGGCGGCAACGTGTTGGTCGACCGCAACAATGCCTACCAGGCGCGCAAGGCCCTGCAGAAGACCACCCGGGTGCTGCAGAACGACACCTCTATCTGGATTTTCCCCGAAGGCACACGTAATGCCGGCGAGCAGTTGCTGGCGTTCAAGAAAGGCGCGTTTCACATGGCCATCGAGGCCGGCGTGCCGATCGTGCCAGTGTGCGTCAGCCGCTATGCCCGGCGCCTGAGCCTGAACAGCTGGCGCCGGCGCACCGTGATCGTGCGCTCGCTGCCGCCCATTGCCACCGCGGGCCTGACCCAGCAGGACCTGCCAGCGCTGGTGGAGCAATGCCGTGTGCAGATGCAACAGTGCATCGACCGCATGGAAGGGGAGCTGGGCAAGGGCTAGGTTGCTCTTCAGCCGTCTACAGCCCAAGCTATGAACCGTGTTCAACCGGAATAAGCGGGCAACCATGGGTCGAGTAGTGGCGTCAGCGGTGTACAGCGCCGGCCGGAAGGTCACCAACATCAGCATCGACGAAGGCAGCGAGTGGGCACGCAAGCCCGGGCATTTTGTGTGGATCGGCCTGGAAGAGCCCAACGCCGAGGAGCTGGCTACCCTGCAATGCCAGTTCAACCTGCATGAACTGGCCATTGAAGACGCCCTGGAAAAGCACAGCCGGCCCAAGCTCGAGACATTCGGCGACGCGCTGTTCATCGTCACTTACTCGCCGGTACGTCACGAAGGCAAGCTGGAGTTCATCGAAACCCACATCTTCGCCGGCAACGGCTACATCATCACCTGCCGCAACGGCCACTCCAAATCCTATGCCATGGTGCGCCAGCGCTGCGAGGCGCGGCCCTTGCTGCTGGAGCACGGTGAAGACTTCGTGCTGTACGCCCTGCTCGACTTTGTCACCGAAAACTACCAGCCAGTCAGCGAAGCCATCCATGGCGAGATCGAAGCGCTGGAGCAGAGCGTGCTGGGTGGCTCACTGCAAGAGGACGACATTCGCCGCCTGCACAGCCTGCGCCGCGATATCCTGCGCCTGCGCCGCTACGTGGCCCCCATGGTTGAGGTCAGCGAAGAGCTGCAGCGCCTGAGCTTCCCCTTCATCGACAAGAACATGCGCCCGTATTTTCGTGATGTGCAAATCCACGTCACCCGGCAGATGGAGGACTTGTCGGGCATTCGCGACATTGCCAGCCAGACCATCGAGATCGGCATGTTCCTCGAGTCGTCACGGCAAAGCATCGTGCAACGCAAGTTTGCCGCGTGGGCGGCGATCCTGGCGTTCCCCACGGCGATTGCCGGGGTGTATGGGATGAACTTCCAGAATATGCCGGAGCTGAGCTGGCATTATGGCTATTTTGCGGTGTTGGGGGTGATTGCTGTGGGGTGTACCGGGTTGTATGCCAGTTTCAAGAGGTCGGGCTGGCTATAGGCAGCTCGCGGCACCATCGCGACACAAGGCCGCTAAGAGCGGGTTTACCCGCGAAGCAGGCGGCGCGGTGGATGGCACCGGCCTTGCCGGTGTGGGAGCGGGCGTGCCCGCGAACACCGGCGCAGCCGGTGCCAAACACCGCGTCGCCTGCTTCGCGGGCAAGCCCGCTCCCACAATGAATCGCGCAGGCTTTTCAAATTTTGAGAAAGACAGTTGCTCCTACATCGGTAGCGTGAGCTGTAAGAGCGGGTTTACCCGCGAAGCAGGCGGCGCGGTGGCTGTGCTGGGCCGCCGAGCGGCCTCCGGCAATCTCAGGCGTTACCGGAAAGCTTGAGCCGCGCCGCCTGGGTGAAGTCCAGCATGCGGTTCAATGGCTTGATCGCCTTGGGCACCAACGCGGGGTCGACAAAAATCTCATCCCCCCCATTGCGCAGGCAGTGCAGCACGCGCTCGAGGGTGTTCATGGCCATCCACGGGCAGTGCGCGCAGCTGCGGCAGGCGGCGCCGTTGCCGGCTGTAGGCGCTTCGACGAATACCTTGTCCGGGCACAACTGCTGCATCTTGTAGAAGATGCCGCGGTCGGTAGCAACGATGAAGGTCTTGTTCGGCAAGGTCTGCGCGGCCTTGATCAATTGGCTGGTGGAACCCACCGCATCCGCCAACTCGATCACCGCTTCCGGTGATTCGGGGTGCACGAGGATGGCGGCGTCCGGGTACAACGCCTTCATGTCAGCCAACTGGCGCGACTTGAATTCTTCATGGACGATACAGGCACCGTCCCACAACAGCATGTCGGCACCGGTCTGCTTCTGAATGTAACGGCCCAAGTGCTGGTCCGGGCCCCAGATGATGGTTTCGCCGTTGTCCATCAGGCTTTCGACAATTTCCAGTGCGCAGCTGGAGGTCACTACCCAGTCGGCACGGGCCTTCACCGCAGCGGAGGTATTGGCATACACCACCACGGTGCGCTCCGGGTGCTGGTCGCAGAACGCCGAAAACGCTTCGACAGGGCAGCCCAGGTCGAGCGAACAGGTGGCCTCCAGGGTCGGCATCAGCACGCGCTTTTCCGGGGTGAGGATTTTTGCCGTTTCGCCCATGAAGCGCACACCAGCCACGATCACCGTTTCGGCGGGGTGGTTCTTGCCGAAGCGGGCCATTTCCAGCGAGTCGGACACGCAGCCGCCGGTTTCTTCGGCCAGCGCCTGAATGACCGGGTCGCAGTAATAATGGGCGACCAGCACAGCGTTCTGGGCCTTGAGCTCGGCAGCGATGGCCGCACGGTATTCGGCCTCCTGCTCGGCTGTCAGCGGGTTGGGCTGCTTGGCGTCGAGGTGGGCCTGAACCAACAGGCGTTCGGAAATCTGGGTCATGATCGCTGGACCTGCAGGCGCGCGTGCGCATCAAATCGAGTGTATCACCCGGCCCTGACAGATCGGCTAAGGGTGCCGGACGGCGCAGGCCGTCACGGCCCTCTGCGGGCGCGGATTATTATCGGAGGCCGAAGGCTACAGAGAATCCAGCGATTACTAAAGGGGTTTTTGTGTTGCCGGCGCTGGCCTGTTCGCGGGTAAGGCCGGCAACAGGCCAGCGCCGGATAACCATCACCCCCGCGGGGACAGCGCTGCGAGGTGCGCGGCCATCAGCATGGCGAACTCTTCCACGGTCATCTTCTGCCCATTGAAATCGACCATGCCATCGGCATAGTGCAGGCTGCTGACCACATCATCGCCCTGCACGGTGGCCAGGCCGCTTTGCACGGCCATCATGCCGACCATCTCCCCGGCCTGCCCCGACTGCATGGCGATCGCCTGTGCATCGGTTTGGCCATCGAGCAGCGCTTGCAGTGTCGCCAGGTCGCCAATCATGGGTTTGGACAGCGAGAGCTTGCCCTTCACCTCAGTGAGGACCTGTTTGCTCAGTTGGTCCGGCGGCAGGTCGAAGCTGGCCGGCGCGGCGAAATCCATGGCCAGGTTGAAGCGGCTCTCGCCGTTGGCGGTCTTGAACGACAGGTTTTCCAACGCCACCTTGGGCTTGGCCGCCAGCAGTTGCTGCAGGTCGCCCTGGAAGCGGGCCTTTTCGGCGTCGTCCATCTGGATTTGCGGCACCGGCTGGCCGGCAGCAGCGGCAGCTTCGAACTCCGGCAGGTGCGACTGGTACCATTTCGACAAGGCCTGCAGCGCCGGGGCATGGACAGAGGTGATGCTCACCGCCATTTGCGCCTTGCCCACCGCGCGGCCGTCCCAACTGATGTCCCCGACCTTGTACTCCACGCGGCCGCCCACGGTATCGGGGGTTTCAAGGCTCTGCAGGGCATACTGCTCCACGCCCTTGACCAGCAGGACCTGCTGTTTTGGCCCTAGCGTGACCTTGGCCTCGGCCAACAACAGGTCGACGTTGCCCACGTAGATATTGTCGTAAGGCGTGGCCGCCAGGTTGCCACCAAGCTTGAGACCCTGAAGCTCGAATGTGGCCGGTGGCTGGTCGTCATTCACCAGCTTCATCAGCAAACGGTCGGCATGGCCGTGGAACTTGGAGGCCTTGCCGTCCTTGTCGCCACTGACCTCCAATTGCATCCCTGAAAAATCGAGGCGGTTGCCGTCTGCCTTGTCGAGCTTGAGCGGGGCCAGTTGAATCTGGCTGACCACATCCCCCCCGTAACCCAGGCTGGTCTGCGCGCTGAGCGGCACCTTGCCGCCGGCAGCGTCGAACCAAGGCGCGACGGCATCGTCCTTCTGCAACGTGCTGTTGCTAACGGCCATCACCGGCACCAGCTTCAGCGCCTTGATGCGCGACCAGGGGAATGGGCCGTGCTCGATGTGGTCGGTCACGCCCACGTCGAAGTTGATCACCTCGCCTTCACCCACGTTGATGTCGCGGGCCTTGAGCCGGTACTGGGCGGTACTGCTGAAGAAGTGCTGTTCCAGCGACACCCGCTCGATACGCATGCTGCCACCGGTGGTGACCAGGGCCTTTTGCAGCTCGGCGTTGCTGCGGGCCACCGCGTTGTCCAGCTCGGCTGGCAACTGCTTGCCGGTGTACCAGGCGCCAGCGGTGGTTGCGACGGCGATGGCGACAGCCAGGCCGGAAAGAATGCCAACTGATTTCTTCATGAATTGAACCGATTGCTGTCCGTAAGGGCTGATTAGGCGGCCACGGGCCACACAGAGTGCGAAGAGTATCACCCCCACAGGCAAGGGACGCAGGGCAAAGTGCTGAAATCCTGCCTTTCGGAAGCGTCCGACAAACCGCCTAATCCGACGGTCAAATTGTTGATTTTTTCGAACACATCAATTGATCATAACCGCAAAAAAACGCGTAAAAACCGAACAAACCCCAAAAAGAATCGATAAATATTTCAATTGCGTAACATCTTGTCATGTTTAACTTGACACCCACCTACCCATCGTTTTTTATTTTCACCACTTTGCGCGTCCCCCGCGCCTTCCGCCGCTCCAACATAAAAGGTGAACAACATGGAGCCCACCCGCTCGCCCTTGCCGCATGCGCCATACCCCGTGCCCGCCGTACACGCCCAGCAACAGGAGCCATGCCAGCATGCAGCATGACCCTAGCGCTGCCGACAACGGCCAACTTCGCAAAACCCTGCGCCTGTGGCACGTGATCATCATCGGCCTGGCCTACCTGACACCGATGACGGTATTCGACACTTTCGGCATCGTCAGCGGGATAACCGCCGGCCACGTGCCCAGCGCGTACATCCTGGCGCTGGCCGGCATCCTGTTCACCGCAGTCAGCTATGGCACCCTGGTAAAACGCTTTCCGCAGTCGGGTTCGGCCTACACCTACACCCAGCGCGCGATCAACCCGCACGTGGGTTTCCTGGTCGGCTGGTCGTCGTTACTGGATTACCTGCTGCTGCCAATGGTCAATGCCCTGCTGGCCAAGCTGTACCTCTCGGCGATGTTCCCGGAAGTACCTGCGTGGGTGTGGGTGGCCGCTTTCGTGACCCTCATCAGCCTGATCAACATGCGCAGCGTGAACCTGGTGGCGCACTTCAACCTGCTGTTCGTGGGCGTGCAGGTGGCGATCATCGCCGTGTTCATCTACCTGTGCGTGCGTGGCCTGCACCATGGTGAAGGGCTTGGCACGGCCTGGAGCCTGATCCCGTTCGCCGACGGTCAAACCCAGTTCAGCGCACTGGCCGCCGGCGCGACCATCCTGTGCTTCTCGTTCCTGGGCTTTGACGCCGTCACCTGCCTGTCCGAAGAAACCCGCGACCCGGGCAAGACCATCCCGCGGGCGATCTTCCTCACCGCCCTGATCGGTGGCGTGGTGTTCATCACCGTGTCGTACTTCATCCAGGCCTACTTCCCGACCATGGCGCGTTTCCATGACCACGAGGCGGCGCTGCCGGAAATCGCCCTGTATGTCGGGGGCAAACTGTTCCAGTCGGTATTCATTGCCTGCACGGTGATCAACACCATCGCCTCGGGCCTGGCCTCGCAGACCAGCGTGTCGCGCCTGCTGTACGTGATGGGCCGCGACAACGTGATCCCGGCCCGCGTTTTCGCCCGCCTGCACGCACGCTACAAGACACCGGTACTGAACATTGCCGTGGTCGGCATCATTTCGCTGTCGGCGATTTTCTTCGACCTGGTGACTGCTACCTCGATCATCAATTTCGGCGCCCTGGTGGCGTTCAGCTTCGTCAACCTGTCGGTGATCAACCATTGCTACCTTCGCGAGGGCAACCGCAAGGGCCTGGCGAACCAGCTGAAGTACCTGGTACTGCCCACCATCGGCTTCTGCATCATCGTTTCGCTGTGGCTGGACCTCAATGCCCACTCGCTGATCTTTGGCGGTATCTGGGCTGCGCTCGGCCTGCTGTACCTGGGCTGGCTGACCAAGGCGTTCCGCTCGGCGCCCCCCAACTACGTGCCTGAATGACCCACGCTACCCACAACGCCCGCGCCTGGCCGCGGGCGTTGCAGTGTTCGAAAAGGAAAGCTCCATGCTGCTGCGCCGCCTCTCCATCCAATGGAAGATCACCTTGCTGGCCGGCCTTTGCCTGCTGGCGATCGTCGCCTTGCTGGTGGCCACCTCGCTGACTCAGGCACAGCGCAGTGCCACGCTGGTCAACCAAGCCAACACCGCCATGCTCGACAGCAGCGCGCGGCAGCGCCTGGCGGCCCACGCCGAAACCCAGGCCCTGCGCATTCAGCGCTACTTCATGGACGCTTATCAATACGGCAATGGCTTTGCCCGCCTGGTGCAAGTGCTGCAAGCCCGAGGTGGCAACGACCTGCGCGCCGAACTCACCCGCCAGGCGCGAGCCAGCCTGGCCGGCAAACCTGACATGATCGGCCTGTACCTGGTGTTCCAACCCAATGCACTGGACCAACAAGACAGCCAGTACCGCGGCCAGGACGCGGCGGGCAGCAACGAAAGCGGGCGCTTTTCGCTGTACTGGTCGCAGCCGCGCCCGGGCACCCTGGAGCGCGAAGCCATGCCAGAAGCGATGCTTGGCGACGCCAGCATCGGCAGCAACGGCGCGGCGAAGAACCGCTGGCTGACCTGCCCACTGCAGACCGGCACAACCTGCCTGCTGGAACCGTATCTGGACGAGGTCAACGGCAGCCAGGTACTGATGACCAGCATCGCCCTGCCCTTGCTGGAACACGGCAAAGTGGTGGGCGTGGTCGGCCTGGATATCAGCCTGGACAACCTGCAGCAGTTGAGCATAAACGGCCGCCGCGAGCTGTTCGAGGGTCAGGGCCAGGTGAGCATCGCCAGCGCGGGCGGCCTGCTGGCAGGCAATAGCCGCGACGCCAGCATGCTCGGCAAACCCGTTGAGCCTGCAGTTGCCGCTGGCCAGTTACGGGTTGCGCACCCCTTCACGCCCATTCCCGACGCCGCCCCGTGGCAGGTATTGCTGGAAGTGCCAGAAAGCGTGCTGCAGGCACCCGCGGTAGCCCTCAATCAGCGCCTGGATGCGCACAACCAGCGTGCCAACCTGACCAGCCTGCTGATTGGCCTGGGCGCGGCAGTGCTGGGCTTGCTGTTGGTGTGGCTCACGGCGCGCGGGGTCACCCGCCCCATCCTGGCGGTGGCTGCCCGGCTTGAAGACATCGCCAGCGGCGAAGGCGACCTTACCCGCCGCCTGGACTACGCCCGCCAGGACGAACTGGGCCAGCTCAGCGCGTGGTTCAACCGCTTCCTCGACAAATTGCAGCCGGTCATCGCCCAGGTCAAAGGCTCGCTGCAGGAGGCCCGCGGCACCGCCGACCAGTCGGCAGCCATCGCCAGCCAGACCAGCGCCGGCATGCAGCAGCAGCACCGTGAAATCGAGCAAGTGGCCACGGCGGCCAACGAAATGAGCGCCACTGCACTGGATGTCGCCCATAACGCCGCCCAGGCGGCCCAGGCGGCACGTACCGCCGACCAGGCCAGCCAGGAAGGCCTGCAGTTGATAGACAGCACCCGCCAGGGCATCGACCGGCTGGCACTGGACATGGACACGGCCATGGCCGACGCACGCGCCCTGGAGGGCCGCAGCGCTCAGATCGGCACGGTGCTGGAAGTCATCCGTTCCATCGCCGAGCAGACCAACCTGCTGGCACTGAATGCGGCCATTGAAGCAGCCCGTGCCGGGGAAGCCGGCCGTGGCTTTGCCGTAGTCGCCGACGAGGTGCGCGGGCTGGCACAGCGCACGCAGGTGTCGGTGGAGGAAATTCGCCAGGTCATCGAAGGCTTGCAGCAAGGCACGCAGGATGTCGTGGGCGCCATGCACGAGGGCCAACGCCAGGCGCAAGTCAGTGCCGCACGCATGGAGCAGGCCCTGCCGGCACTGCAACGCATTGGCGAGGCGGTGGCGGTGATCAGCGACATGAACTTGCAGATCGCCTCGGCCGCGGAGCAACAGAGCGCAGTGGCCGAAGAGGTGAACCGCAACGTAGCCGGCATTCGCGACGTTACCCAATCGCTGGCAGGCCAGGCAGACGAGTCGGCTCGCATCAGCCAGGCCTTGAACCGGCTGGCCAACCAGCAACAAGCGCTCATGGAGCAGTTCCGCGTCTAATCTGTGAGGGCTTCTTAGCGGGTACCCCCCCCACAGGGACCCGCACTGGCCTTTGAAGACATGCCCCCTGTAGGAGCGGGTTTACCCGCGAAGAGGCCCTCACAGGCACCACAGCATCATCGATTTTGCCGAGCACACCTTATGCAAACCGCACCCCGATCCTCGTTCTTCGACATCACCAGCGAACAGGGCCTGCTGCGCACCTCGATCGCCGTCACCCTGTTCATCGCCAGCATCGGCATCGCTTTCGGCGTGGCCTCCGGTTCGTTCTCGATCATGTTCGATGGCGTTTACTCACTGGTCGACGCCAGCATGAGCGGCCTGTCGCTGGTGGTGGTCAAGCTGATCACCTCGCATACCACCAGCGTGCAGATGTCGCGCAAGCTGCGCGAGCGTTTCACCATGGGCTTCTGGCACCTGGAGCCGATGGTGCTGGCACTCAATGGCATCCTGCTCAGTGGCGTGGCGGTCTATGCCCTGATCAACGCCGTCAGCAGCCTGCTGCAGGGCGGCCGACACCTGGAGTTCGGCATTGCCATGGTCTACGCGGTAGTGACCGTGATCTGCTGCGTGACCATCGCCCTGGTCGAGGCCCGCGCCAACCGCCAGCTGAAGTCGGACTTCGTGGCCATGGACGTCAAGGGCTGGGTGATGTCGGCCAGCATCACCGCTGCACTGCTGATCGCCTTCTGCTTTGGTTACGCGGTTCAGGGAACCTCATGGGAGTGGGTATCACCGTACATCGACCCGGCGGTACTGGCCCTGGTGTGCCTGGTGATTGTGCCGCTGCCGATGGCGGTGGTGCGCCAGGCCCTGGCGGAGATTTTCCTGGTCACCCCAGGCGACCTCAAGCTGCACGTGGACGAAGTGGCCAAGGCCTTTGTCGCCCGCCACGGATTGCAGTCCTACCGTGCCTATGTTGCCAAGGTCGGGCGCTCACGCGAGATCGAGCTGTACTTCATCGTACCCAAGGCCATGGCAGCGAAGACCATCGATGAATGGGACGCGTGGCGCAACGAGATTGGTGAAGCCGTGGGCGGTGAAGGGCCGAACCGCTGGTTGACGGTGGTGTTCACGGGTGACCCGGAATGGGCGGAGTAAGCGTTTGTTCATTGCAGAAGGCTTGCTAAGATCCCCCAAAAGCGTGATGCGATCAAAACTATGCTCAAAATATTCAGAGAACGACAATTCAAGAAAGCGTTCCGAAAACTGGGCGGCAAAGCTGCAGGTGGTTCTGGTTCCTTTAGCGCCCGTGCCTGCGCAACCATTGAGCAAGGTGTAAGCCTTGGACACGTCAGGGTAGAGTCGCCGTCGATAACCATCGGTGCCCACACGTATATCAGGAGTGGCAGCACGTTATCCGTGATTTCTGCAATCGGCCGTTTTTGCTCAATAGGATCCGACTGCACGCTGGGCCAGGAAAAGCATACCCACCCTACCGATTGGGTAAGCACGCACCCCTTCCAGTATGAAACGGGAGGCTTGTCCTATTCGCCAGGGGCCGCTTGGGTGACCCTGGGCCACGACGTCTGGGTCGGGCATGGCGCGACCATTTTGGAAGGTGTAGAGGTAGGCACGGGGGCAATCATTGCCACACGGGCAGTGGTGACAAAAAACGTGCCCCCCTATGCGATCGTTGGCGGAAACCCAGCCAAGTTCATCAAATACCGGCATAGCGCTGAAGTCATTGAGCGGCTGCTTGCTAGCCAATGGTGGAACCTGGATGTCGAGTACCTCAAACGCCTGCCCATGAACGACCCCGAGGCATTTCTCAAGGCAATTGAAAAGGGTGCACCAGCCGCCCCAGTACACTACTCGCAACTCTCCATCGCCAAGCGCAGGGTGCAAGAAGCGCCGTAGTGGGTTCAGCTTTATCAAACTTTGTCGATGGCCTTTGCGGTTGCGCGTCGAAGCTACTGACCAAGCAACGGCGCGGCTACATCCCGGAGCCGCTGCTTTTCTTCATCCAGGTGCAACGATGTCTGCGCACGTTTGACCAGTAAAGCGCCATGGTGTCGGCAATGCTTGCCATACCGCTGTGGATCGAGTTCAGCCAGACTGATCAATGCCTTGATCATCCGGATATCGATTTCCAACAGCCCTGCCCCGTCCCGTGCGATCAATGTAAAGAAGTCATCGAATAAATCGTGTACTTCGATGCACCGAACATGAACGCGTAGGCACTTCTCATCGACCTGGTCAGACGCCGGGGATTGCATCGACCACGTGGAAAAACACCTGACTCCACGGCCGATCACATCGATCACGGTCCCGGAATCATTGGTCGCCGGAGACAGGGCGCGCGAGGCGATTTCGGTTAGAACCGCAAGGCCGAAGCGTGGATCCTGGTCAAATGAGCGGCGTACACCAACCGTGACCGCGCGCAGGATTTCAGCCGCCAGCGCCGAGCCCTGTGGGGGAGGCGAAGCTGTGGGTAGCAGCCGCGCTATGGGCGCACCAATGTGGACAAAGGTGCCTGGCAGTACTTCCAGGTAGATCTTGAGCTGGTGCTTCTCGGCCACTGCCGCCAGGCCGCTGATATCGATGTGCTGGACGTAGCCAGTGTCGGTACTGGCAATCGTCAGCGCGCCAGAGGGCAGCACGCAGGATTCGGGATAAGGGGCACCACCCAGATAAGGCCAGCGGGCGCGATGCTCCAAGGCAGCCAGTGTAGCGGCCTCGACCCGATCAATTGTCTCGCCGACCCTCCCAAGCGTGGATAGGTGACCGATCCAGCGTAACAGGGTGTATACGATCAGGACGATCATCAACAGGGTCACCGCGAAAAGCACCACCCGCCCCTGAGCCCCATAAGCACCGGTACTCAGCGCGATGATGCCGACCAGGCTGAACAGGAACGAGCCAATGAAAGTGGCCAGTGCATTCTGCGTTGTCGAATCTTCCATCACCAAGGTCGTCGCCCTGGGTGTCACGCCATTACTGGCAGCACCGTAGGCAGAAACGATGATACTCAAGGAAAACGTGGTCACCGCCAACATGCTGGAGGCGATGATGCCGAGTATCTTGTCGACCGAGTCTGCACCGATCTTCGCAGGCAGCGATGGCGGTACGAAGTCGCGTAAGGCGATGGCGAGCAAGGCCGTGACAACGCCAGCAAGCGAAAACAGCGTTGTACGGAACCACAGGCGTTTTGTCACTTGACGCAGGACCCAGCTCAACCGAGTGATCATTGTTTCTATCCTTATGGTGGTCAACGCTTCCCGGGCACGGTTTGGCATTGCCCTCAGCTTGCGCCGTAGCGTTTGCATCATTGCGTTACTAGGCCGAAGCCAGTGGAAGTGGCCCATTAGATAGTGCGCCGAGTACAGGCGTAAAGACGACGCCCGCACCCAGAATGTCTGCAAATGAAACGATCACGGCCTACAGCGCCCGCGTGTCCTCTTAAAGCAGCGCTGCGATCACCGACCCATCCGCCCGTAGTTCGACGAACAAGTCTGAGCTGTTCCAGATCATGATATTAGGAAACTGGCGCCATGCTATTGACTGCGTGCGATTCATGACGATGCGGATCCTCGGTTACACACAGCCGTGATAGCCCGCAGACCCGCTAACTCATTGACTTTTCTGGGGCAGAAATGAAAAAGCCCGCCATAACTGGCGGGCTATTCCATGTTGACATCACGCAGAAGCGAGTCCAAGACTCGCCTCACACGGCTGCGAGACTAGAAAACGGCTATGGCAAGCCCCTATCTAGTACCCACGAACCGTTGTGAATATGGTGGGTCGTGTAGGATTCGAACCTACGACCAATTGGTTAAAAGCCAACTGCTCTACCAACTGAGCTAACGACCCGTTGGATGGCGCGTATAATACTGATTTCTAACGGGAAATCAATACCCTCTGATCAGTTCAAGCGTAGCGCGTGGGGTCGTCGACACCGGCAGCCCCGAAACCATCGGCACGCAGGCGGCAGCTGTCGCACTTGCCGCAGGCACGCCCTTCATCGTCGGCCTGGTAGCAGGAAACGGTCAGGCTATAGTCCACGCCGCGGGCCATACCAGCCTGCACGATTTGCGCCTTGCTCATGTTCTGCAGCGGCGCCTGGATCCGGAAGCCCTGCCCTTCGACCCCAGCCTTGGTCGCCAGGTTGGCCATGCGCTCGAACGCTTCGACGAACTCAGGGCGGCAATCCGGGTAGCCGGAGTAGTCCACGGCGTTCACGCCAATGAAGATATCACGTGCCTCCAGCACTTCTGCCCAGCCCAGCGCCAGTGACAGGAACACGGTATTGCGCGCTGGCACATAGGTCACTGGAATACCTTCACCGGGTGTTTCCGGCACGTCGATGCTGCTGTCGGTCAAGGCCGAACCTCCGATACCGTCCAGGTTCAAGCCAATGACCTTGTGCTCGACCACGCCCAGGTCGCGGGCCACACGGGCAGCGGCGTTAAGCTCGGCGCGATGGCGCTGGCCGTAATCGAAGCTCATGGTATAGCAGCTGTAGCCGTCGGCCTTGGCCATGGCGACTACCGTGGCCGAGTCCAGGCCACCGGACAACAGGATGACTGCGCGTTTTTCTGTCATGTGTATTTACTCCTCAATCAACGCCCGGGTTCGTCGTTCCACAGCAGCTTGTGCAACTGCAGCTGGAAGCGCACGGGCAGGTTGTCGGCGACGATCCAGTCTGCCAGGTCGCTGGCGCTCACCTGATGATGGCTGGGTGAAAACAGCACTTCACCGGCACGCTCGGCCAGGTTGTACTGGATCAGCTTGGAAACTGCCCAGTCGTAATCCTCGCGGGAACAGATGACGAACTTGACCTGGTCGTTGCGGGTCAGCTGGTCGATGTTCGAATAGAGGTTACGGTGCGACTCTTCGGAACCTGGGGTCTTCAGGTCTACCACACGACTGACCCGGGTGTCGGTGCCGGCGATATCCAGCGCGCCACTGGTCTCCAGAGACACCTCGTAGCCGGCATCGCACAGCCGCTGCAGCAGCGGCAGGGCATTCGGTTGGGCCAGCGGTTCGCCACCGGTGACGCACACATAGCGCGGCCTGAAGCCGGCCACTTGCTCGAGGATCGAGTCGAGGGTACGAACGGTACCGCCACTGAAGGCGTAGGCACTGTCGCAGTACTGGCAGCGCAGGGGGCAACCGGTGAGCCGCACGAATACCGTGGGCAGCCCAGCCGTTCGTGTTTCACCCTGCAAAGAGTAAAAGACTTCGGTGATGCGTAATGTGTCTTGCATGCTCGCCACGGGCGTGACAGCTAAACAGGCTGCCCGCCTCCGTCAGGCACTGCCGCGGACTCGACATCGCGTTATCCGCAGCAGCGTGTTTACGAAAAAAGGGCCGTGATTCTAACGAAAAAACCCGCGACTGGCGCGGGTTTATTTCAAACGCAACTGCAAAGCGCCTTAGAGCTTTTGCAGGTCACGCTGTGCCAATTGCGCGGCAGAGGTGCCGGGATACTGGGTGATGACCTGTTGCAGGATGCTCTTGACCTTGTCGGTGTGGCCCATGCGGCGCTCGACGTCGGCCAGTTTGTAAAGCGAGTCTGGCACTTTGCTGTGCTTGGGGTACTTTTGGCTGACCTGGGCAAACGCCTGGCTGGCGCCTTGCAAGTCACCCTTGGCCAAGTTCACCTCACCCAACCAGTACTGGGCATTGCCGGCGTACTGGCTGTTCGGATATTTGCGCAGGAAGGCGGTGAAGGCCTGGCTGGCCTTGTCGAAGTCTTTTTGCTTGATCAGGTCGAAAGCTGCATCGTAGTAGAGCTTCTCTTTCGCCGGATCACCGGGCTCGCTACTGGCGGCCGGTTGTTGCGCAGCAGCACCGGCTGCTGCACCGGAGGCGGCATTGGATGCACCACCGGAGGAATTGTCAGGGGTTGCGGCAGGTGCAGCACCACTGTTGATGCGACGGTCCAGGTCCTGGTATCGCTCCAGGTTTTCCTGCTTCATGCGCGACACATCGTTTTGCAGCTCTTCGATGATGCCTTGCTGGCGGGAAAGCTGGTCCTGCATCTGTTGCAGCTGCATGAACAGCTGGCCCTGTGCAGAGGCAGGGGCCGAAGCCCCCGACCCGGCATAGGCGCCGCTCGTGCCATAACCCGCAGGCGGATAACTGCCTGCGTTGTCATCTACTACAGGGACCTCAGCCCAGGCCGCGAGCGGCAGGCTGAGTGCGAGGACGGTTACTACACGGCGGCACATACGCATAAGAACTTACTTACGCAGTTCTACGCGACGGTTCTGAGCCCAGGACTGCTCGTCGTTGCCGGTAGCAACTGGACGCTCTTCGCCGTAGGAAACCACTTCCAGCTGAGCAGGGGAAACACCCTGCAGAACCAGGTAGCGCTGAACGGCTTTCGCACGACGCTCACCCAGAGCCATGTTGTACTCGCGGGTGCCGCGCTCGTCGGTGTTACCTTCCAGAACAACGCGGTTGCCGTTGGCTTTCAGGTCCTTGGCGTGAACGTCCAGAGCGCGCATGGCTTCTGGCTTCAGGTCCGAGCTGTCGTATTCGAAGTAGAAGGTGGTGATTGCGCGCAGGGCCGCTTCTTCGCTCAGGGAGCCGTCGACAGCGCCAGTGTTGGCACCGTAGCCAGCGTTAGGATCTACAGCAGCGCCTTCGCCTGCGTTGTCACCGCCCTTCGAGGAGCAACCTACAGCTACGGCCATGGCCAGAGCCAGCGCAGCAAATTTACCAAACTTCAGCATTTCCATCGTGAAACTCCTAATGAAACCCCAGTGTGTTAAGCAAAACGTATTACGCCGCAATCAGTTCAGGTAAGGGGACCAGGACGGTTCTCTGACTTCGCCTTGAGCGGTAGGAAGTGGGAGCCTCACGCGGCCATTAAGCGACACGAGCATCAAGACTCCCCGGCCCTGCTGGCGGGTGGCGTAGATTAGCATGGTGCCGTTTGGCGCAACAGTGGGAGACTCATCAAGACTTGTTTCCGAGAGAATCTTTACACTTCCGCGCTGCAAGTCCTGTGCCGCCACTTTGAAGTTGGTAAAGCCCTGTTGGCGATGAATCATCACCAGGGTTTTCTCGTCTGCCGAAAGTTTCGGGTTGGCGTTGTAGTTACCCACGAAGGTTACGCGCTCGGCACCACCCCCACCGACCGACTGTTTATAGATCTGCGGTTTGCCGCCCCGGTCGGAGGTGAAGTAAATGGTGTTGCCGTCTTTACCCCAGAACGGCTCGGTATTGATACCAGGGCCGGCGGTTACGCGGCTGATCTGGCGCGAGGCCATGTTCATCACGTAGATGTCCGGGTTGCCGTCCTTGGACAGCACGAAGGCCAGGCGCGAACCGTCAGGCGACCAGGCTGGCGCGCCGTTCAGGCCCTCGAAGTTGGTCACCTGTTCGCGGCGGCCGGTATCGATGTTCTGCACGAAGATGCGCGGGCGCTTCTGTTCGAACGACACGTAGGCAATACGCTTGCCATCCGGTGCGAACCGCGGCGACAGGATAGGCTCGCGCGATTGCAGCAGGGTGACCGCACGTGCACCGTCGTAGTCCGAACGCTGCAGGGTGTAGCGGGTATTGTTGGTGGAGAAGCGCTCGGCAGTCACATACAGCATGCGGGTCGAGAACGCGCCCTTGATGCCGGTGAGCTTCTCGAACGACTGGTCTGCAATGTAGTGCGCCATGTCGCGCAACTGGTCGGTGCTGCCCGCCACGCTACCGGTCAGCACTTGCTGCTCGGTGGCGACGTTGAACAGCGCGTACTGCACCTGCAGGCGACCACCCGAGGGCACGATGCTACCGACCATCACGTACTGGGCACCCAGGGCTTTCCAGTCACGGAAGATCACTTCGCTGGCCTGCGACGGCTGGCTGATCATGTTCTGCCGCGGAATCGGTGAATAGTAGCCAGAGTTGCGCAGGTCGTTGCCGATGATGTCGGCAATGTCTTCAGGCAACACGCTACCGCCCTGCATACCGAACGGTACTACCGCGATGGGCGTGGCCCGGTCGCTGCCGCTGGTGACCAGGATGTTCTTTTCCTCTGCCACCGCCAAGCCTGCCACGCAGCAGAGCAAGACCAGCAGTCCTCTCAGACGTTTAATCACAACGCTAGATCCTCAGGTGTAAATGTCATCTTGAACGAACGATAACGGTTGAAATCGCTCGGCTTCATACCCTGCATCTCGGTCAAACGACCAATGTTCTTGACCGCAGCTACCGCCGAACTGTCGAACGGGCCGTCACCACTGGAACGGACCACGCTGACACTGGTAACGGTACCGTCCGGCAACATGCTTACCTGCAGGGTCACCGTCATGCCCTTGCGCGCGGAAGGCGGACGCGCCCAACCCTCGGCCGCGCGCATGCGGATCAGGTCGTCGAAATCGCCGGCCACCTGGTCACCTTGCTCGTCAGCCAGGGCCTGCTGCCGCTCGGTGGTATCGGACAACAGCTCGGCCAGGGCCTGGGCTTTCTTGTCTTCTGCCGCCTTGCGGGCCGCTTCCTGTGCCTTTTTCTTTTGGGCGTCTGCAGCGGCCTTCTTCTTGGCCTCTTCAGCTGCCTTCTTCTTCGCGTCCTCGGCCGCCGCTTTCTTCTTGGCGTCCTCGGCTGCTTTCTTCTTGGCCTCTTCGGCTGCCTTCTTCTTGGCGTCCTCGGCGGCTTGTTTCTTCGCCTCTTCAGCGGCCGCTTTCTTGGCCTCTTCTTCGGCTTTTTTCTTCGCTTCGTCCTCAGCCTTCTTCTTGGCGATGTCAGCCTGCTGCTTCTCGGCGGCTTTCTTCGCTTCGTCGGCCTTCTTGGCTTCGGCGGCTTGCTTGGCCTTGGCGGCTTCGGCGGCCTTGGCGGCGTCCTCGGCTTTTTTCGCCTCGGCGGCTTCGCGAGCCTCTTCGGCCTTTTGAGCGGCGTCGGCTTTCTTTTGTTCCGCAGCCTTGATGGCCTCCTGCTCGACCTTCTTCTGCTCCAACTGCTCGACTTCAGTCTGGCGCGACGCGGTCTTCTTCGCTTCCCCGGCAATCTTCTGGTTGGTCTGGGTGGTCGCCTGGCTCTTGGACTTGAGCTGGTAAAGGGTAGCCTGGACGATTGGCTTGGAAGGCGGCAGCTCAGGCGTCATGGCAAAACTGACGAACAGCAGGCCGAACACCAGCACATGCAGACCGATGGCCCAGACACTGGGCCAGAAGTAGCTTTCCGAGGCGGATGGCTCTCGCTGTTGCATCAGGGCGCCTCGGTAATCAGGCCAACGTTACCGACACCGGCCTTCTGCAACCCGCCCATGGCACCCATGACCGCGCCATAGTCGACCGCCTTGTCACCCCGAATGAATACCTGGGTCTGCTTGCCCTGGTCACGGCCGGCGGCAATGATCTTGGTCACGGCGTCGGTCATGGCCGGCAGGGTCATGGCCTTGTCCATCTGCTTGTCGGTATCGACTTCGCTGCCGAGGTTCCAGTAATAGGTCTTGTCGGCCTTGATGGAGATGGTGAGGATCTGGACGTTGTTGTCCTGCGGCAAGGCTTCGCTGGAAACCTTGGGCAGGTCTACCTTCACGCCCTGGTTGAGCATGGGCGCCGTCACCATGAAGATGACCAGCAGCACCAGCATCACATCGATGTAGGGCACCACGTTCATCTCGGCGACGGGCTTGCGTTTGTGGCGAACTCGGGCCATGGGCTTCTACCTGATTACTCTTCGCTGGTGTGCACTTTACGGTGCAGGATCGCCTGGAACTCGTCGGCGAAGGTGTAGTAACGACCGATCAGCACTTCGCTGCGCGCGGCAAAACGGTTGTAGGCAATGACCGCCGGAATTGCCGCGAACAGGCCGATGGCCGTAGCCACCAGGGCTTCGGCGATACCTGGGGCAACGGTGGCCAGGGTCGCTTGCTGGGCACTGGCCAGGCCGCGGAAGGAGTTCATGATGCCCCATACGGTACCGAACAGGCCGATGTACGGGCTGGTGGAACCGACGGTGGCCAGGAACGGCAGGCTCTGCTCGAGCTTTTCTTCCTCGCGCGAGATGGCCACGCGCATGGCACGGCCCACGCCTTCCATCACCGCGTCGGGGTCTACACCCGGCTGCTGGCGCAGGCGCGAGAACTCTTTGAAGCCGGCACGGAATACTTGCTCCACGCCTGAATCCGGGTCTGGGTTGCTGCCTGCCTGACGGTACAGCTTGGACAGGTCGATGCCCGACCAGAAGCGCTCTTCGAAGGCATCCAGCGCACGACGACCGGCGCGCAGCATGGCGCTGCGCTGGAAGATCATGATCCATGAGGTGACCGAGGCGGCCACCAGGGTCAGCATTACCAGCTGAACCACCACGCTGGCATTGCTGACCAGACTCCACATGGAGGTATGGTCGACGACGTTAGCTTCCACGCTTATTCTCCTGCGTTCGATTGATTACCCGAGCCGTCCGCCGCAAAAGCGTCGCGCAGCTGGGGGGGTATGGCTCGGGGTTTGAAAGTGTCAGCACGCACTGCGGCCACCAGGAACTGCCCCTCGCAGAGCAGCGTTTCATCGTTTTCCCGCCAAACCTGCTGGACGAAACGCAGGCTGGCGCGATTGAGTTCAAGTACTTGCGCGGTGACCCGCAGTTGGTCGTCCAGCCGCGCCGGCGCGTGATAGCGCGCTTCGCTGGAATGGACCACGAACAGCAGATTGTCTTCGGCCAGTTGCGACTGGGAGAACCCCAGGTGCCGCAGGCGTTCGGTGCGCGCGCGCTCCATGAATTTCAGGTAGTTGACGTAATACACCACGCCACCGGCATCGGTATCCTCGTAATAGACGCGACAACGGTGTGCGAACGGTTCCAGGCCATTTTGCGCGCGCATACTCTAGTGCTTACTCCTCGGCTTGCCAATCCGCTGTGGCAACTGTTTTTTCGTCATTAATGTCTTATTGCCAGCAACCATTCGGCGTGCCTGCGGTAGGACCACGAAAAGTCGGTTTCGATCTGTCATTCATCGCCCGGTTCCGAATAATCTGCGCCCTCCCCCAGGCGCCCTGGAATATTCAGGCCGAAGTGCAGGTAGGCATGCCGTGTGACGACGCGGCCACGCGGCGTGCGCATGATGTAACCCTGTTGAATCAGGTAGGGCTCGAGTACGTCTTCGATGGTATGGCGCTCTTCGCTGATGGCCGCCGCCAGGTTGTCGACGCCCACCGGGCCGCCATCGAACTTCTCGATCATGGTCAGCAACAGGCGACGGTCGGAATGATCAAAACCGCGCTCGTCGACGTCCAGCAGGTTCAACGCCATGTCAGCCACGGCCTTGGTGATCTGGCCCTTGCCGCGCACCTCAGCGTAGTCACGCACGCGGCGCAGCAGGCGGTTGGCGATTCGTGGCGTGCCACGGGCGCGGCGGGCAATTTCGTAGGCGCCCAGGTCCTCAATGGCCAGGCCAAGAATATTGGCCGAGCGGCTGACGATGGTGGCCAGGTCCTTGTCGCTATAGAACTCCAGGCGCTGGACGATGCCGAAGCGGTCACGCAACGGGTTGGTGAGCATCCCGGCACGGGTAGTTGCACCGACGAGGGTGAACGGCGGCAGGTCGAGCTTGATCGAACGGGCCGCTGGCCCTTCGCCGATCATGATGTCGAGCTGGAAGTCTTCCATGGCCGGGTACAGCACCTCTTCGACAACCGGCGACAACCGGTGGATCTCGTCGATGAACAGCACGTCGTGCGGTTCGAGGTTGGTCAGCATGGCCGCCAGATCGCCCGGGCGCTCCAGAATCGGCCCAGAGGTGCTCTTCACCGAAACGCCCATTTCATGGGCGATGATGTTGGCCAGGGTGGTCTTGCCCAAGCCTGGCGGGCCGAAGATCAGCGTGTGGTCGAGCGACTCGCTGCGCCCGCGAGCAGCCTGGATGAACAACGACATCTGCTCGCGCACCACCGGCTGACCGATGTACTCGCTCAGGCTCAGCGGCCGGATCGCACGGTCCTGGACTTCTTCACGGTCGCGGCCACTGGCGGCGATCAGGCGGTCGGCTTCGATCACTTGGCAATCATCCCTTTCAGGCTGCGGCGGATCAGTTCTTCACTGCTCAAGCCAGCCTTGTCCTTGATCGCGGCAATCGCCTTGCTGGCTTCCTGCGGCTTGTAGCCCAGCGAGACCAGGGCACTGACTGCATCGGCCTCGGCGCTGGACGCGCTGGCGGCCGGCAACGGCCCATCCGACACCAGGGTGAACATGGCCGGCGAGGTTTCCCAGGCCTTGAAGCGGTCCTTCAGTTCGACCAGCAGGCGTTCGGCGGTTTTCTTGCCGACCCCCGGCACGCGTACCAGGGCCGAAGTATCCTGGGCCTGTACGCAACGTACCAGCTCGTCGACCTCCAGCCCGGACATCAACGCCAGGGCCAGCTTGGGCCCCACGCCGTTCAGGCGGATCAACTCGCGGAACAGCTCGCGCTCGCGCTTTTCGGCAAAACCATAAAGCAGGTGGGCGTCTTCGCGCACCACCAGATGGGTGTGCACAGTGACGGTTTCGCCCACTTTGGGCAGACGGTACAGCGTGGTCATGGGCACTTCGAGCTCGTAGCCCACGCCATTGACGTCGATAATCAGGTGCGGCGGCTGTTTTTCCGCCAGGGTGCCGCGCAAACGTCCAATCACGTTCCGATCCTTCCTCTCGGGGAGCCGGTCAACGACCGCTCAACCCTATCAGCAAATGCGGCGGGTGAATGCTTCACCCGGACAAATTTTGTATCTGCGCATGAAGCGCTCAAAGACGCAAGCGCCCGCCGCGTCGCCGCGCGGTGGCCAGGCCATGGGGCACCAGGCTGGAACGGGTATGGGCATGGCACAGGGCAATGGCCAGCGCATCGGAGGCATCGATCTGCGGCTTTTGCGTCAGTTTCAGCAGGTGCATGACCATCATCATCACCTGTTCCTTGTTGGCCCCACCGGTGCCGGCCACAGCTTGCTTGACCTGAGTGGCGCTGTATTCAGCGATTTCCAGGCCGGCTTCGGCAGCGGCAACGATAGCGGCGCCGCGCGCCTGGCCGAGCTTCAGCGCCGAGTCGGCGTTGCGGGCCATGAACACCCGCTCGATGCCCATGGTTACCGGGCCGTGCTGGGTGATGATTTCACTGACACCACGAAAAACGATCTGCAGCCGCTCGTGCAGCTCGCCGCTGCCGGTGCGGATACAGCCCGACGCCACGTACTCGCAACCACGGGCGGTCTGGCGGACGACGCCGTAGCCGGTGATTCGCGAGCCGGGGTCGATACCTAGAATCAGAGTCATAAAGCCCGTCGAAAAAATGATGCATCTCTACAAACTGCGCCGACCCTTTCGCGGGTAAACCCGCTCCTACAGGTACTGCACCACATTTGAAATGGGCGTAATACCTGTAGGAGCGGGTTTACCCGCGAAAGGGCCGGCACAGGCGCTATCAAACGCTCAGAGTTGGCACAAAATGCCAAATCACCTTAGCCGAGGTTTTCCATGATCTCGTCGGAAATCTGGGCGTTGGAGTAGACGTTCTGCACGTCATCCAGGTCTTCGAGCATGTCGATCAGCTTGAGCACCTTCTCGGCACCCTCCTGGTCGAGTTCGGCACTGGTGGTCGGCTGCATCACGATTTCCGCGTCAGCGGCCTTGAAGCCAGCCTCTTCCAGGGCGTTACGCACGGCATAGAAACTGTTGAACGAGGTGAATACCTCGAACGAACCGTCGTCGTTGGCTACCACGTCGTCGGCATCGGCCTCCATCGCCGCTTCCATCAACGCGTCTTCGTCCACGCCCGGCGCAAAACTGAGCTGCCCCTTGCGCTCGAACAGGTAGGCCACCGAGCCATCAGTACCGAGGTTGCCGCCACACTTGGTGAAGGCATGGCGCACGGCGGCGGCGGTACGGTTGCGGTTGTCGGTCATGGCTTCGACCATGATCGCCACGCCACCCGGGCCGTAACCTTCGTAGCTGAGCTCTTCGACGTTGTCGCTTTCGTTGGTGCCAGCCCCACGGGCCACCGCGCGGTCGATGATGTCGCGGCTCATGTTGGCGCCTAGGGCCTTGTCCAGCGCCAGGCGCAGGCGCGGGTTGGATGCCGGGTCAGGGCCGCCCTGCTTGGCAGCGACCGTCAGTTCGCGGATCCACTTGGTGAAGACCTTGCCTCTCTTGGCATCCTGGCGCTCTTTGCGGTGCTTGATGTTCGCCCACTTGGAATGACCAGCCATAACGACTCCGTTTTCCTTGAATCACAAACAGCCCCGCCCCATGACGGGGCGGGACGGGAAAATGCCTGCGCCGAAACGCAAAGGCGCATCCATGTGGATGCGCCCGGGACTGCTTATTCGACCTTGGTCTGTTCACGCAGTCGGATGTGCAGCTCGCGCAGGGCCTTGGCGTCGACCAGGCCAGGGGCCTGGGTCATGACACACGCGGCGCTCTGGGTTTTCGGGAAGGCAATCACTTCACGAATGGACTGGGCGCCAGTCATCAGCATGACCAGGCGGTCCAGGCCGAAGGCCAGGCCACCGTGAGGCGGTGCACCGAACTTCAGGGCGTCGAGCAGGAAGCCGAATTTCTCTTCCTGTTCTTCGGCTTCGATACCCAGCAGGCGGAACACGGCCTGCTGCATCTCTTTGCGATGGATACGGATCGAACCGCCACCCAGCTCGGTACCGTTCAGCACCATGTCGTAGGCACGCGACAGCGCGGTAGCCGGGTTGGCCTCGAGCTCTTGCGGGGTGCACTTCGGCGCGGTGAACGGGTGGTGCAGCGCGGTGAAGCTGCCGTCTTCGTTCTCTTCGAACATCGGGAAGTCGACGACCCACATCGGTGCCCACTCGCAGGTCAGCAGCTCGAAGTCGTGGCCCAGGCGGATACGCAGCGCGCCCAGCGCTTCGCTGACCACCTTGAACTTGTCGGCACCGAAGAACACGATGTCGCCGTCTACGGCGCCAACGCGGTCGAGGATGGTGTTGAGGTTGGCCTCGGGGATGTTCTTGACGATCGGCGACTGCAGGCCTTCAACCCCCTTGGCGCGCTCGTTGACCTTGATGTAGGCCAAGCCCTTGGCACCGTAGATGCCAACGAACTTGGTGTACTCGTCGATCTTGCTGCGCGGCATGCTGGCGCCGCCTGGCAGGCGCAGGGCGGTTACACGGCACTTCGGATCGTTGGCCGGGCCAGCGAACACCTTGAAGTCGACATCCTTGAGCTGGTCGGCAACGTCAACCAGTTCCAGCGGGTTACGCAGGTCTGGCTTGTCGGAACCGTAGCGGCGCATGGCTTCTTCGAAGGTCATGTGCGGGAATTCGCCGAATTCCAGGTCGAGCACTTCCTTGAACAGCTTGCGGATCATGCTTTCGGTCAGGCCCATGATCTCGCTTTCATCGAGGAAGCTGGTCTCGATATCGATCTGGGTGAATTCCGGCTGGCGGTCGGCACGCAGGTCTTCGTCACGGAAGCACTTGGCGATCTGGTAGTAACGGTCGAAGCCGGCCACCATCAGCAGCTGTTTGAACAGCTGTGGCGACTGCGGCAGGGCGAAGAAGCTACCGGCGTGGGTACGGCTAGGTACCAGGTAGTCGCGCGCGCCTTCCGGGGTAGCACGGGTGAGAATTGGGGTTTCGACGTCGAGGAAGCCATTTTCGTCAAGGAAGCGACGGATGCTGCTGGTAATGCGCGAGCGCAGGCGCAGCTTGTCGGCCATTTCCGGGCGACGCAGGTCGATGAAGCGGTAGCGCAGGCGGGTTTCTTCGCCGACGTCGGAGTACTCGTTCAGCGGGAACGGTGGCGTTTCTGCTTCGTTGAGCACGGTCAGCTGGTAGCCGAGGATTTCGATGGCACCGGACGCCATGTTGGCATTCACTGCACCCTCAGGGCGCTTGCGGACCTTACCGGTCAGCTGCACGACGTATTCGCTGCGCACGCGGTCGGCAGCGGCGAAAGTTTCGGCGCGATCCGGGTCGAACACGACCTGGGCCATGCCTTCGCGGTCACGGATGTCGAGGAAGATCACCCCGCCGTGGTCGCGGCGCCGATGGACCCAGCCGCAAAGGGTGACTTCCTGGCCGTCCAGGCTCTCGTTCAGTTGGCCGCAATAATGGCTGCGCATCATGATGGTGGTTTCGCTTCTCGTGATTCGTGTATTCGGTGGAGGCCTTGGCCGCCCGGAGGGCTAATACTGCAAGACCCGGTCACAGCATTCAACTCAGTCGGCCTTGTCGCCGCCTGCC
Organism: Pseudomonas sp. CJQ_9; assembly: GCF_043106615.1. NCBI lineage: Bacteria > Pseudomonadati > Pseudomonadota > Gammaproteobacteria > Pseudomonadales > Pseudomonadaceae > Pseudomonas > Pseudomonas sp. CJQ_9. The sequence goes on from NZ_JBICMS010000006.1 coordinate 34,725, forward strand.
AGATTCTTTTTCGCCCCGGTCTTGAAGTCGGTTTCGTACCAACCGTTACCGCTCAGGCGGAAGCCTGGGACCGACAGCAGCTTCTTCAGCGCTGGCGCCTGGCAGGCCGGGCAATCGGTCAGCGGCGCGGCGCTGATCTTCTGCAGCACTTCCATACGGTGCTCGCAGGATGCACATTGATAGTCATACAGGGGCATGGGTGTCTCTCGTCAACCAAAACGCTGGCTGCGGGGGCAGCAAAAAGCGGGATTATATATGGTTAGCAAGCACTGCGCAGCCCGCCAGGCGATCAGCGCGCACTTGGCGGGTTCTGCAGCCACGCCACGCAGATGACCCGGATCAGGCCGCTGAAGTTGCGTACACCACCCTGGCGCAGGTGGATCTCGCGGTCCACGTAGGACAACACCGCGCTGACCGAGCAACGGTTGGCGGCGGCAATGCGCTCGAGGATCTGCCAGTAGACGGCCTCCAGGCGCAGGCAGGTGGAAAAGCCGTTGAGGCGCACGGAGCGCGACACCGGCTGGATCTGCAACATGTCGAAATCCGCCTTGAACGGATCGATGCACGGTTTCCCCGGCCAACGCCCCTGGCCATTTACACGCTTGCTCGCTTGCATCATGCGCCACACTTCCTCGTCACAGGTACCAGGTGGCCTATGAAGCGCTGATGGGCGCGGTTAAAGCAGCGGCAAAGTGTTCCTGCACAAACACTGATTGTCATGCACGACGCGGACTGTGGGAGCGGGCTTGCCCGCGAACACCGGCGTAGCCGGTGCCAGCCACCGCGCTGGATTCTTCGCGGGCACGCCCGCTCCCACACAGGCCGCGTCGCGCTTATGAATCGAGTTCTCTGCGCGACAGCGCAGCCCGTAGGGCTGTGTTATCTCCCACAGGGTTATGTGACAACCTGGGTAATTATTTGCCGTCGAGCAGCACCCGCAGCATCCATGCGGTTTTCTCGTGCACCTGCATACGCTGGGTCAGCAGGTCGGCTGTCGGCTCGTCACTGACCTTGTCGACCACCGGGAAAATACTGCGCGCAGTGCGCACCACGGCCTCCTGCCCTTGCACCAGCTGGCGGATCATCTCTTCCGCAGCGGGCACCCCTTCCTCCTCCTTGATGGACGAGTGCCGGGCATAAAATGCGTACGACCCCGGCGCCGGGAAGCCCAAGGCACGGATGCGCTCAGCGATGGAATCCACCGCCAGCGCCAGTTCGTTGTACTGCTCTTCGAACATCAGGTGCAGGGTGCGGAACGAAGGCCCTGTGACGTTCCAGTGAAAGTTATGGGTTTTCAGATACAGCACGTAGGTATCCGACAACAAGCGGGACAGCCCATCAACGATGGATTTGCGATCTTCTTCACTGATACCGATATCGATTGCCATGAAGTTCCCCTTTGCATAAGGCTTGAGACTCAAGCGGGCGACGACCACTGTAGCAATACTTGGCGCCTGTCGCATGTGACATGGCGCAACACATAGGCCGCCGGGCGGCCTGCGGTTTGAGTAGCCTGCGGCTTTACTGTTAAATAGGCAGCGTGCCACCCGTGCGGACTGTTATTGCCGGGTGCATAGGCTGGCCTGCCACGTGTTTGCGCTTTACACCTCATGCGCACCGTGCTGCCCGCTCTTCCTGTGATCGGCCTTATCAACTGTGAGCCAACCCCCATGTTCAAGATCGTCCATCTGGTGACGGGCGTAGCAGCTTTGCTGCTATCGCTCATACCCAGCCTGAAAACCGAAGCAACCCCCTTCCTCCAGCAACCCGACGCGGTCTACCTGGCCCTGCTTGGCCTGCTCAACCTGGTCCTGGCGCCAGTCGTGCCCCTGTATTACCGCGGCGCGCGCCAGCAACTGCAGCACCTGGCCTGTGCCTTGCTGGTGGTGGCCGTGGTGCTGCAGACCCTGACCCTGCTGGCCCGCCCGGAAATGGGCAACCTGGCAGCACTGGTCTGCGCCACGTTGGCCGTCGCCCTGCACCTGGCGGTGGGCTTTGCGCGCAGCCCGCGCAAGCCACGCAACAGCCAGCACACATCTCCAGATACCGGCAACCGCGATACCGGCACCGTGAAGTGGTTCAACACGTCCAAAGGCTTTGGCTTCATCTCCCGTGATTCGGGTGATGATATCTTCGTGCACTTTCGCGCCATTCGCGGGGAGGGTCACCGCATCCTCGTCGAAGGCCAGCGCGTGGAGTTCTCGGTGATGCACCGCGACAAAGGCCTGCAGGCCGAGGATGTGGTGGCCGTGACCCGCCGCTGATACCGCCAGCCCCAGCACGCACGCTCCCACAGGCCTTGACTACCGGCCTGTGGGGGCGCCTGCACCCGATCAGAACAGTAATCAGTGCATCAATAATGCGGCGGCGGCGCCTCGTCCCCTTCGCTACCGAATTGCCCCATCATTTCTTCATGACGCTTTATCAGCTCGGCCACCTGCAGCTGCAGGCGCTCGATCACCTTCGCCTGCTCGACCACTACATCATTCAATGCCTGGAGAGTGTCATCCTGGAAGGCCTGGCGGGTTTCCAGTTCGATCATGCGCATTTCCAGTGACATGTCAGGCCTCCTGATAACCGGCCAGCCCCAAGTCGCGCACGCGCTGGCGCACCGCCTGCAGCTGGGCATCGGTATAGGCCACTGGCGGGCACTTGCCCCAGACCGGGGCGGGCCAGGCAGCGTCGTCACGCCGGCGCACGATCACGTGCATGTGCAACTGGCTTACCACATTGCCCAAAGTTGCCACATTCATCTTGTCGGCGCGGTAGCTGGCCTTCAGCGCTGCTGCCAACTGGGTGGTCTCCTGCCAGAGCTGCTGCTGCTCGTGCGCATTCAACTCGAACAGCTCACTCACCTCAGCACGCTTGGGCACCAAAATGAACCATGGGTAATTGGCATCCTTGCTCAGCAGCAGCTGGCACAGCGCAAACTCCCCCAGCACCAGGGAATCCTGCTGCAAACGCGAATCGAGGACGAACACGGCATATCTCCTTAAGGCAAAGACGACCCGCATCGAGCGGAAAGCGGGGACGGCAAGGATACCCTGCACAATCCCGGTAACACAGCGCTACTTTTCGCACCAAAATGAGGCCATCTACCCACCCCTCCCACACCTGCCACCCCACAACCGACTTGGGATGAACAAATGGCGGTAACACATTGACTTTTATGAACGTGCTTTAAATTTTAATGATTCTCGAACTCAACAATACCAAAACGGCGCTCGCCCCCGTGTTTACGGCAGTTTCCGACCCTCGGTCGCCGGTTTTGTGAAAATTTCATGAACTGTTGCGAATTTTGAGCACGCTTGTTGCATTCCTTTCACGCCAAGTCGGCACGGCATCTGCAATGGCAGGTGAACGCGACAAATAACAACAGCGGCATTGGTTACCAGGGAGTTTCCTCAGCCGGCATCGGTAGTTACCGATTCATGACGGCTAAAGGAGCAGCGCTGGGGTTATACGGCCCTTATACCGGGGCGTGATTTGCGACATGGAAATACCTGAACGCGACATGGTGGAAAAGTTCCGTAAAGAGTGTCTATCGCCATATCGCCAAGAACAGTCAGCGTGCTATACATTTTCGCCGACATAACAAGAAAGAGCTGCTCCATATAACTAAAACACTTGGACGCAGCGGTACTCTTCCTAAAAACCAAAGGAGCAAATCACGATGCGCGTGATGAAGTGGAGCATGATCGCCCTGGCCGTTGCGGCAGGGACCTCGCAGTTGGCAATGGCCTCCGCACAAGATGAGTCCAAAGGTTTCATCGAAGATAGCAAGCTGAACGTCAAGACCCGCATGCTGTATTTCAGCCGTGACTTCCGCAACAACGCGCCTGGCAGCCAGAGCCGCGCGGAAGAAACCGGCCTTGGCTTCCTGGGCACCTTTGAATCCGGCTTCACCCAAGGCACCGTAGGCTTCGGCGTCGACGCCATCGGCATGCTCGGCCTGAAGCTGGACAGCGGCCGCGGCCGCGCCGGCACCGGCCTGTTCCCGACTGGCTCGGACGGTCGCTCGCAAGATGATTACTCGGAAGCGGGCGGCGCTGTGAAAATGCGCATCTCCAATACCGTACTGAAGTGGGGCGACCAGTTCACCGCACTGCCAGTATTCGCAACCGACGACAGCCGCTTGCTGCCAGAAGTTGCCGAAGGTGGCCTGATCACCAGCAACGAAATCGACGGCCTGACCCTGCACGCCGGTCACTTCACCGCGCTGAACGCCCAGGCCCAGACCTACCACGACAGCCTGCGGCTGACCGAGGCCAATGTCTTTGGTGGCACCTACGCCCTCTCCGACAACCTCAGCACCAGCGTTTACTACTCGCGTGTCGAAGACCACTTCCGCAAGTGGTACGGCAATATCAACTGGGCGCTGCCGATCAGCGACAAGCAAGGCCTGGTGTTCGACTTCAACATCTATGACACCAAGTCCATCGGCAACAACCTGACCGGTGCATTCGTCAGCAAGTCCGACGGCAGCAACGAACTGGACAACATCGCAGCCAGCCTGTCGGCCGCGTACAACGTCGGCGCCCACACCTTCACCCTGGCCTACCAGAAGGTCACCGGTGACGGCGACTACGCCTACGGTGTAGACGGTGGCGGCACGGTCTTCCTGGCCAACTCCGTGGCCCGTTCCGACTTCAACGCCGAAGACGAAAAATCCTGGCAGGCTCGCTACGACCTGAACTTCGCTGAATTCGGCGTACCCGGCCTGACCTTCATGACCCGCTATGTACGTGGTACCGGTGCAACCACCCGCACCACCGACAGCGGCAAGGAATGGGAACGCGACATCGACGTCAAGTACGTGATGCAGAGCGGCCCGGCCAAGGACCTGAGCTTCCGCGTCCGTCAAGCTACCTACCGTTCAGCCGATGGCGTTTACTACGGTTCGCCTTCGATCGACGAACTGCGCCTGATCGTGGAGTACCCGCTGAGCATCCTGTAAGCCTGGCTTGCAGTGCCCCGCACCTGAAAAGCCCGGCGACCACGCCGGGCTTTTTCTTGGCTGACAAGCGTCACGCCCTGGGGCATCCTGTACGCCTTCGTTTCACCCCCGTACAATGCGGGGCTATTTCAACGTCTTAGGCAATCGACACGGCTAACCATGCGCACCAGTCAATATTTGCTCGCCACCCAGAAAGAAACCCCTGCCGATGCAGTGGTCATCAGCCATCAGCTCATGCTGCGTGCCGGCATGATCCGCAAACTGGCTTCCGGCCTGTACACCTGGCTGCCGATGGGCCTGCGGGTAATGCGCAAGGTCGAGGCCGTGGTGCGTGAGGAAATGAACGCCGCCGGCGCCCTCGAAGTGCTGATGCCAAGCATCCAGCCCGCCGAGCTGTGGCAGGAGTCTGGCCGCTGGGAACAATACGGCCCGGAACTGCTGCGCCTCAAAGACCGTCATCAGCGTGACTTCTGTGTTGGCCCAACCCACGAAGAAGTGATCACCGACCTGGCCCGTAACGAGCTGTCCAGCTATAAACAGCTGCCGCTCAACATGTACCAGATCCAGACCAAATTCCGCGATGAAATCCGCCCGCGCTTCGGCCTGATGCGTGGCCGCGAGTTCATCATGAAAGACGCCTACTCATTCCATGCCGACCAGGCTTCCTTGCAGGAAACCTATGACCGCATGCACCAGGCCTACAGCAACATATTCACGCGCCTGGGCCTGGACTTCCGCCCAGTGCAGGCTGACACCGGCTCGATCGGCGGCAGCTACTCGCACGAATTCCACGTACTGGCCGAGTCTGGCGAAGACGACGTGATTTTCAGCGACAGCTCCGACTACGCCGCCAACATCGAAAAGGCCGAGGCCATCCCACGGGAAACCGTGCGCCCTGCGCCTACCGAAGAGCTGCGCCTGGTCGACACGCCAAACGCCAAGACCATCGCTCAGCTGGTGGAAAACTTCGGGCTGCCGATCGAGAAAACCGTCAAGACCCTGATCGTGCGCGGCGCCGAGGAGGGCAAGCTGGTGGCCCTGATCGTTCGTGGCGACCACGAGCTGAACGAAATCAAGGCCACCAAGCTTGAACAGGTTGCCGACCCGCTGGTAATGGCCACCGAAGCCGAACTGCGCGAGGCAATCGGTGCCGGCGCCGGCTCGTTGGGCCCATTGAACCTGCCGCTGGAATGCATCATCGACCGTTCGGTGGCGCTGATGAGCGATTTCGGTATTGGTGCCAACATCGACGACAAGCACTATTTCGGCGTGAACTGGGAGCGCGACCTGCCAGTGCCACAGGTAGCCGACCTGCGCAATGTGGTTGAAGGCGACCCGAGCCCGGACGGCCAAGGCACCCTGATCATCAAACGCGGCATCGAAGTCGGGCATATCTTCCAGCTGGGCACCAAGTACAGCGAAGCGCTGAAGTGCCAGGTGCTGGGCGAGAACGGCAAGCCGGTCGTGCTGTCGATGGGTTGCTACGGCATTGGCGTATCGCGCGTGGTGGCAGCTGCCATCGAGCAGAGCTACGACGACAAAGGCATCATCTGGAACGACGCCCTGGCCCCGTTCCAGATCGCCCTGGTACCGCTGCGCTACGAAACCGAAGCGGTTCGCGAGGCAACCGACAAGCTGTACGCCGAACTGACCGCCGCCGGCTTCGAAGTACTGCTGGACGACCGCGACAAGAAGACCAGCCCCGGCATCAAGTTCGCCGACATGGAGCTGATCGGCATCCCGCACCGCATCGTGGTCAGCGATCGCGGCCTGGCCGAAGGCAACCTGGAGTACAAGCACCGCACCGAGCAGGACGCCCACCCGTTGCCGCTCAATGAAGTGCTGACCTTCCTGCAGGCCCGCGTTCGCCGCTGATAACCAATGCACGAGTAATCATGTTCAAGCGAAGTACCTTTACCCGGGGGGGCGCCGCACTGTGCGGCGCCCTGCTCGTCAGCGGCTGCGCCAACCAGATGTCCCAGCGCAGCGACCATGAGGAGCGCGTGGAGCGCAAACTGCTCGCCCACACCCTGCAGATCGATGTCGGCGAGCCGAAGGTGATGGAGCTGCCGCAACGGCGTGTGCGCGTGCATGAGCAAAAGCGTTTCGAAGTGACCGAGTTCGAAGTCACCCGCCGCTATGATCGCTACACGCCTTACCAGCCCTGGCGGGAGATCTACGAGATCCCGCTGGGTGCGGTGGCCGTTGTGGCCGGGGTTGGCGCCAACGTGGTCAATGTCTTCGCCTTGGGCAACCTGCCGCAAAGCATGACCCACGACTGGCTCAGCTATGGGGTGGACGGGCTCAACCCGTTCATGAACGTAGCGTCCAATGGCCGCGCCCAGCAGAACCTGGCCGGGATCAGCGAAGTGCAGAAAGGCCAGCGTGAAGAATCCACCAGCATGCCGTGGAGCGAACGCCTGGTCGAGGTCAAAGCTGGCAAGATGACTCACGAGCTGACCACCGACCGTAGCGGCGTACTGCGCCTGAACCTGCTGGACAGCCCGTTTTCGGAGCAGAACCTCAACCACGTCGGCACCCTGCACCTGCAAGTGCTCGACGAGGACAACGGGGTCCGTGGCGACGCCAGCCTGCTGGTCAGCGCCACCCTGCGCAACAAGCTGCTTGAGGCCCATGAGCTGATCTTCGATGACCTTGAAGATGACGACGTCAGCCAGTGGGTACACCGGGTCAAGCGCCTGTCCGAGCTGGGCCTTGAAGAAGAAGCCAGCGAAATGGAACAGAGCCTGATCGAGCTGACCCGCAACGACCCGGAACTGCAGCAGGAGTTTCTGCAGTCGCTGACCAAGGCTACCGGGCGATTGGTGGCTGACCCGGGGGCGCAATAACCCGGTCTCTACCCGCGCCACGCGTCGCGGTCACCTTGTGGATCGGCATTGCGTCGCCCACCGCGACGCATGGCCGCTTCTTTATATAGGCGCAAACAGCTCCAGCTGTTCATGCGCCCCGCGCAGATCGCGCAACCTTACCCCTACCCCCAACAACCGCACCGGCTTGCCACCGCGGGCGAACGCCTGCCCCAGCAATTGCCGGTAGCTTTCCAGGTCCCTGCCCGCACCCGCCTGTTCCAGCGTGGTTTGGCTGAAGTCATGAAACTTGACCTTGACGAAGGGTTTCTCTGGCCGGTAACTGCTGTCCATGCGGGCGATGCGTTCGTTCAGGCTTTCCAGCAGCTCCGGCAAACGCGCCAGGCAACTGGCCAGGTCCGGCAGGTCGGTGTCGTAGGTATTTTCCACGCTGACCGACTGGCGCCGGCTATCGTTGTGCACCGCACGCTCGTCAATACCTCGCGCCAACCCCCACAACCGTTCACCGAAACTGCCGAACTCGCGCACCAGCGCCAGGCGCGACCAGTCACGCAGCTGCAGGCAGGTTTCGATACCCAGGCGCGTCAGTTTGTCTGCAGTGACCTTGCCCACGCCGTGCAGCCTGGCCACTGGCAAGGCCGCAACGAATGCCTCGACCTCATCGGGGGTAATCACGAACAGCCCGTTGGGCTTGCGCCAGTCGCTGGCGATCTTGGCCAGGAACTTGTTCGGCGCCACCCCCGCCGACACGGTGATATGCAGGGTTCGCGCGACTCGCCGGCGAATATCCTCGGCAATACGGGTGGCGCTGCCCGAATACCATTGGCTGTCGCTGACATCCAGGTAGGCCTCGTCCAACGACAAGGGCTCGATCAGCTCGGTGTAGTCACGAAAGATGGCATGAATTTCCCGCGAGGCTTCGCGATAGGCCTCGAAACGCGGCTTGACGATCAACAAGTCCGGGCACAGTTTCAGCGCGTGGCGCGATGCCATGGCTGAACGCACACCGTAGGCACGCGCTTCATAGTTACAGGTGGCGATCACGCCACGGCGCTCCGCCGAGCCGCCCACCGCCATGGGCCGCCCGGCCAGGCGCGGGTCGTCACGCATCTCGATCGCGGCATAGAAGCAATCGCAGTCAACGTGGATGATCTTGCGCAAAGACATGGATGACCGTCAGCACTGTAAATTCATACAGATAGTATCGCATGGGGCCGCCCGTTCAACAGCTGACCCGCATGCCCGCGCGATAATCGGCCTGAAACGCCCGCCGCGCCTGAGCCGCATGCGGGTTCGATGCGCTAAGGGTTTGAACAAAAAAGGTTTTTCCAAAACAATTGCTTGACACTCGCGCGCAAATCCGTAGAATTCGATCTCACAGGCGCGGGATGGAGCAGCCTGGTAGCTCGTCGGGCTCATAACCCGAAGGTCGTCGGTTCAAATCCGGCTCCCGCAACCAGTTTCGAGAAAAGGCCACTGTTAACGCAGTGGCCTTTTTCTTTGCCCGTGATAAAGCCAGTTTCCAAAAAGTCTCGGTAAATCAAAAAGTAGCGCTTGACACACACGCTGCACACTGTAGAATTCGCCCCACTGACGCGGGATGGAGCAGCCTGGTAGCTCGTCGGGCTCATAACCCGAAGGTCGTCGGTTCAAATCCGGCTCCCGCAACCAGATTCAAGATAAGGCCACTGTTAACACAGTGGCCTTTTTCTTTGCCCTTGAAAAAAGGTTTGAACCACAGCGTGATAATACTTGACACCTGACCGTCACACTGTAGAATGCGCCCCTCTGACGCGGGATGGAGCAGCCTGGTAGCTCGTCGGGCTCATAACCCGAAGGTCGTCGGTTCAAATCCGGCTCCCGCAACCATATTCGTCAGAACAAACCCCGCCTGTGTAACAGCAGCGCGGGGTTTGTTGCATTTGTCTCCTGCCACTCGCATGACCGGGTTTACCGATCCAACCTGCGGTGTTGAGGGGTCATCCTCTGGATGAACTATCTTTAACGCTGCCGGACGACTGCAAGTCATGTTGTCCGGAGTAATATCCGGATACGTTTTCCAAAGGGACTTTCACTTGGCCGCACCTCTCCTCCACCTCGCGCTGCTTGCCCGGGGCAATTCATGACTACGCACAACCCCGAACCCCAGGTACCGCTTGCCACGGCGCTGCCAGGTGCGGTTCAGCGCCTGCCGTTGCTCGAACGCCTGAGCCGCTACCGCCAGCCCATCGGCCTTGCGGTAACCCTACTGCTGTTCACCATGGCCCTGATCGCTTGCCGCCACTTGCTCAGCGAACTGGACATCTACGCCCTGCACGACGCCATGCTCAGTGTTCCGGCGCAGTCGCTGCTGGGCGCGTTCGTCGCGACGGTGGTCGGCTTCGTGATCCTGCTTGGCTACGAGTGGTCGGCCAGCCGCTACGCCGGGGTCAAGCTACCGGCACCTACCCTGGTGCTGGGTGGTTTCAGCGCGTTCGCCATCGGCAATGCCATCGGCCTGTCGATGCTCTCGGGCGGCTCGGTGCGCTACCGCTTGTACGCCCGCCATGGGCTGGGGGCTGGCGAGGTCGCACGCATGACCGTTTTTGCCAGCCTCTCGCTGGGCTGCGCGCTTCCGCCCCTGGCCGCCCTGGCGACCTTGAGCGACCTGCGGGCTGCATCCAGCGCACTTGGCCTGGCCCAGGGCCTGCTGGCGGGCATCGCCAGTGCGGTGCTGGTCGCCTCTGCCCTGCTGGTCATCGGCTTGTATCGTCGGCGCCTTGCCGAACAGCCACTGGCCAATAACCTGCTGGTGCAACTGGGGCGCCGCACCTTGCGCCTGCCGGATGCCCGCCTGACTGCCCTGCAACTGCTGATCACTGCACTGGATGTGGCAGCTGCCGCTACCGTGCTGTACCTGCTGCTGCCCGAAGCGCCTCCGTTCGGCGCGTTCGTGCTGGTGTATCTGCTGGCCTTGGCGGCAGGTGTGCTCAGCCATGTACCGGGCGGGGTCGGGGTGTTCGAGGCGATCCTGCTGGCGGCCTTTGCCAATCAGCTCGGTGCAGCGCCACTGGCTGCCGCATTGTTGCTGTACCGGTTGATCTACGTAGTGGTGCCGCTGCTGCTGGCCTGCGTGTTGCTGTTGGCCAACGAAGCCCGGCGCCTGCTGTTCGCGCAGCAGGCCATGAAGGCTGCCTCGGGGCTGGCTGCGCCTATCCTGTCGATCCTGGTGTTCCTGTCCGGTGTGGTGTTGCTGTTCTCCGGCGCCACCCCGGAAATCGACACGCGTCTGGAGCACATGGGCTTTCTGGTGCCACACCGGCTGATCGATGCATCGCACTTCGGCGCCAGCCTGATCGGCGTGCTGTGCTTGCTGCTGGCCCAAGGCCTGCGTCGGCGCCTGTCGGCCGCCTGGATGCTGACAATCGTATTGTTGCTGGTCGGTGCCCTGCTGTCGTTGCTCAAAGGCTTCGACTGGGAAGAGGCCAGCCTGCTGACCTTTACTGCCACCTTGCTCGCCGTGTTCCGGCGCTCGTTCTACCGCCCCAGCCGGTTGATGGAGCTGCCCTTCTCGCCGGTATTTCTGGTCGCAAGTGCCTGTGTTGTCGGGGCCTCGGTGTGGCTGCTGCTGTTTGCCTACCAGGATGTGCCCTACAGCCATCAGCTGTGGTGGCAGTTCACCCTCGACGCCGACGCCCCCCGCGGCCTGCGCGCCGCCATGGGCAGCGCCTTGCTGTTGGCGGCCCTGGCACTGACCTGGTTGCTGCGCACCGCACCACCGGTGATCCACCTGCCCGACGAAGAAGAACTGCAGCGTGCCAACCGCATTCTGCTGGCGTCCGACCAGCCTGACGGCGGCCTGGCGCTTACCGGCGACAAGGCCTTGCTGTTCCACCCACGGGACAATGCCTTCCTCATGTATGCCCGGCGCGGCCGTAGCCTGGTGGCACTGTACGACCCGATCGGCCCGGCACAGGAACGGGCCGAGATGATCTGGCAGTTCCGCGACCTGTGCGACCTGCACCATGCGCGGCCGGTGTTCTACCAAGTACGTGCGGAAAACCTGCCGTTCTACATGGACATTGGCCTGACCGCGCTGAAGCTGGGTGAAGAGGCCCGGGTCGACTTGCGCCGCTTCGACCTCGAAGCCAAGGGCAAGGAAATGAAGGACCTGCGTTATACCTGGAACCGCGGCGGACGCGATGGCCTGAGCCTGGAAATCCACGAGCCTGGCCAAGCACCGCTGGCAGAACTGAAGGAAATCTCCGACGCCTGGCTAGGCGGCAAGAACGTACGCGAGAAAGGCTTCTCGCTGGGACGCTTCAGCCCGGACTACCTGCAGCACTTCCGGATTGCCCTGATTCGCTTCCAGGGCCGGCCGGTGGCCTTCGCCAACCTGCTGGAAACCCACAGCCACGAACTGGCGAGCCTGGACCTGATGCGCGCCCACCCCGAGGCCCCCAAGCTGACCATGGAGTGCATGATGATCGGCTTGATCTTGCACTATAAAAGCCGTGATTACGGGCGCTTCAGCCTGGGTATGGTGCCGCTCTCCGGCCTGCAGCCACGGCGTGGCGCGCCATTGACCCAGCGCCTGGGCTCACTGGTGTTCCGCCGTGGTGAGCAGCTTTACAACTTCCAAGGGCTCCGGCGCTTCAAGGACAAGTTCCAACCGGACTGGGAACCCCGCTACATGGCCGTGCCAGCCGGGCTCGACCCGCTGGTGGCACTGGCCGACACTGCCGCCCTCATTGCTGGCGGCCTGACTGGATTGGTGAAACGTTGATGACCCGACGCTATTGGCTGTACCTGCTGGTTCCCCTGTTGCTGGCTGCCCTGGGTGGCGGGCTGGCGTTCTGGCTGTGGACGCGCCCTGCCCCAGAGGCGCACCTGGAACAACTGAGCATCAATGACACCCCCATTACCCGGGTCACGCCAGGCGTGCACCCCAAAGTCAGCGTGGCCATCGGCGTGCCTCAGGACCAGGCGCTGAGCGACAAGCAACTGCTGGACCTGGCCCAGGCTGGCGAGGCCCAGCTGGTGCAGGTGATCCTGCCACCGACCGATTGCAGCAAGCAGCAACAGGCGCTGGACCAAGCCCTGAAGCAATTGCCGGCAAAACCCGACCTGGTCGCCGGTATCGGCCCTGGTGCCGCGCAGGCCTGGCGCTGGCTGGCCGGGCAGAGCGATGACAAGGCCCGCGCCATTTCCGTAGGTTTCGCCCTTGAGCAGCCCGGCTGCCAGGCGCCGTTGCCCACATCGGCGGCGCATGGCCACTGGAGCGTGGCCTGGAACGACAACCCGGACGACGCCAGCGCCGCCTTCGTGCGTGACCAGGCCAATGCCGAAACCAGCATCAGCGATTACGACATCCACCTGCCGCAGGTGCTCAAGGCGCAACTGACCCAGGCCTTGCTCGGCCACGATGGCAACGCGCTGCCAGTCCCGGTAGTCGAGGTGCCGGCCGGGCAAACCACCGATACCGTCACCCTGTTCCTTTCCGGCGACGGCGGCTGGCGCGACCTGGACCGTGATGTGGCCGGTGAAATGGCCAAGCTGGGCTACCCGGTGGTCGGCATCGACACGCTGCGCTATTACTGGCAGCACAAAACCCCCGAGCAAAGCGCTGCCGACCTGTCCGAACTGATGCAGCACTACCGCCAGAAATGGGGCACCAAGCGGTTCGTGCTTGCCGGGTACTCATTCGGGGCCGACGTACTGCCGGCGATCTACAACCGCCTGCCGGCCGAAGACCAGCAGCGTATCGACGCCGTGATGCTGCTGGCCTTTGCCCGCAGTGGCAGTTTCGAGATCGAAGTCGAGGGCTGGCTGGGCAAGGAAGGCCAGGAAGCGCCAACCGGGCCGGAAATGGCCAAGCTGCCCGCTTCCAAGGTGGTGTGTGTGTATGGCGTCGAGGAAGCCGACGAAAGCGGTTGCACCGACGGCACGGCTGTTGGCGAGCGCTTGAAGCTGCCCGGCGGCCACCACTTCGACGAGAACTACCCGGCGCTGGCCAAGCGCTTGATTGGCGAAATCGAGACGCGCCAAGGCAAGGCGAGCGTGGCTGAGCAGAACTGACAAAAATCGGGGCGGCTTGGCGGCCCATCGCTGGCAAGCCAGGCCCCCACAGGAACCGCGCCATGTTGAATACCAGCGCAGTACTTGTGGCAGCCTGGCTTGCCAGCGATGGGCTGCGAAGCAGCCCCTTGCCAATCAGATCTCGACCTGGGTCCCCAGCTCGATCACCCGGTTCAGCGGCAAGTTGAAGAAGCGCAGGTTGCCGTTGGCATTCTTCAGCAGGAAGGCGAACAGGTTGCCACGCCAGCGCGACATCCCCTCGAGCCGTGAGGCGATCACCGTCTCACGGCTGAGGAAGTACGTGGTGCGCATGGGGGTGAAGTCCAGGCCATCCAGATGGCACAGTTTCAACGCCGCCGGTACGTCCGGCTCGTCCATGAAGCCAAAATGCAGCAGCACGCGGAAGAAGCCGTCACCATAGGCTTCCACTTCGAAGCGCTCGTGCTCCGGCACCCGCGGCCGATCCTCGCTGACCACCGTCAACAGCACCACCTGGCTATGCAGCACCTGGTTATGCAGCATGTTGTGCAATAGCGCATGCGGCACGGCATCGGAACGCGCGGTCAGGAACACCGCCGTGCCTTCGACCCGGTGCGGTGGCTGGATGCGGATACTGCTGATGAACAACGGCAGCGGCAGTGCCCCTTCGTCGATGCGCTCGACCAGGATCTGCTTGCCACGCTTCCAGGTGCTCATCAGCAGGTACAGCACGCCCCCGGCCAGCACCGGGAAGGCGCCACCCTGGACAATTTTCGGCACGTTGGCGGCAAAGAACAGCCCGTCGACCAGCAGGAAACCGACCAGAATCGGCACCGCCAGCAGCGGCGGCCACTTCCACAGCAGCAGCATCACCGCCGACACCAGGATCGTGGTCATCAGCATGGTCCCGGTTACCGCCACGCCGTAGGCTGCCGCCAGCGCCCCGGAGGACTCGAAACCGATCACCAGCAGTACTACGCCCACCATCAGGGTCCAGTTCACCGCACCGATATAGATCTGCCCTTGCTCGTCGCTGGAGGTGTGCTGGATCTGCATGCGCGGGATATAACCCAGCTGGATGGCCTGGCGGGTCAAGGAGAAGGCCCCGGAAATCACTGCCTGCGAGGCGATCACCGTGGCCAGGGTGGCCAGGCCGACCAACGGCAACAGCGCCCAGCCCGGTGCCAGCAGGTAGAACGGGTTGCGGGCCGCATCCGGGTCCTGCAGCAAGAGCGCGCCCTGGCCAAAATAGTTGAGCACCAGCGCCGGCAGCACCAGGATGAACCAGGCACGGGCGATAGGCTTGCGGCCAAAGTGGCCCATGTCGGCATACAATGCCTCGGCACCGGTCAGCGCCAGCACCACCGCACCCAGAATGGCCACGCCCATCCCCGGGTGCACCACGAAGAAGTTGACCGCCCAGCCGGGATTGAAGGCCTTGAGCACTTCCGGGCTTTGCGAAATGCCGTGCACGCCCAGTGCACCGAGCACCACGAACCAGGTGACCATGATCGGGCCGAACAGCTTGCCGATCTTCTCGGTACCGTGCTTCTGCACCAGGAACAGGGCCACCAGCACCACCAGCGAGATCGGCACCACCCAGTGGTCGATACCGTCGAACGCCAGGCCCATGCCCTCTACCGCCGACAGCACCGACACCGCCGGGGTGATCATGCTGTCGCCATAGAACAGCGAAGCGCCGATCAGGCCACAGATCACCATCAGTGTGCGCAGCCGCGGGTAGGCCGCCGTAGCCCGCCGCGCCAGCGCAGTCAGGGCCATGGTGCCGCCCTCGCCCTGGTTGTCGGCGCGCAGGATGAACATCACGTACTTGAACGACACCACCCACAGCAGCGACCAGAGGATCAGCGACAGGATCCCCAGTACGCCGTCATGGTTGACCGGCACCCCATAACCACCGGTAAAGACTTCCTTGAGGGTATACAGCGGGCTGGTGCCGATATCGCCATAAACCACCCCGACCGCTGCCACGAGCAGGCCCAGCGACCGCGTCGCACCCTGCTTACCCTCGTGCCCGCCCTCAGCGTGACTGCTTGCCTGAACCATCGACCACTCCCGCAGACGGCCATTACGGCCTTTCAGTATTCACTCTGCGACCAAGCACTCACTGCAGCTTGGCGCAACGGCGCGAAGCATAGCGCAGCGTTCGTCGTATTTCTGCTGGTCAAGCGTCCCTGCGCTCGCTAGAATTGCGCACTTTTTGATCAGAGGCGCCAAAAGCGCCCGTCAAGATCGCCCCCGATTCCGGCCGGGCGACCTGCATTCAATACCGAGGTTAGTCATGTCCACCACGCCCGCCACCCCCAAGGTAGGTTTCGTAAGCCTGGGTTGCCCCAAAGCCCTGGTCGATTCCGAGCGCATCCTGACCCAGCTGCGCATGGAAGGCTATGAAGTTGTGCCCACTTACGAGGATGCCGACGTGGTG
Organism: Pseudomonas sp. CJQ_9; assembly: GCF_043106615.1. NCBI lineage: Bacteria > Pseudomonadati > Pseudomonadota > Gammaproteobacteria > Pseudomonadales > Pseudomonadaceae > Pseudomonas > Pseudomonas sp. CJQ_9. Next base: position 50,992 of record NZ_JBICMS010000006.1, read on the forward strand.
GTGGTCAACACCTGCGGCTTCATCGACAGTGCCAAGGCCGAATCGCTGGAAGTCATCGGCGAAGCGATCAAGGAAAACGGCAAGGTCATCGTGACTGGCTGCATGGGCGTTGAAGAAGGCAACATCCGTGACGTGCACCCAAGCGTGCTGTCGGTCACAGGCCCGCAACAGTACGAGCAGGTGGTCAACGCCGTGCACGAAGTGGTGCCACCCCGCCAGGACCACAACCCGCTGATCGACCTGGTACCGCCACAAGGGGTCAAGTTGACCCCGCGCCACTACGCCTACCTGAAAATTTCTGAAGGCTGCAACCACAGCTGCAGCTTCTGCATCATCCCGTCGATGCGCGGCAAGCTGGTCAGCCGCCCGGTGGGCGAAGTGCTGAGCGAGGCCGAGCGCCTGGTGAAAGCCGGGGTCAAGGAGATCTTGGTGATTTCCCAGGACACCAGCGCCTATGGCGTCGACGTCAAGTACAAGACCGACTTCTGGAACGGCCGCCCGGTCAAGACCCGCATGCTCGAACTGTGCGAAGCACTGAGCAGCCTGGGTGCCTGGGTGCGTTTGCACTACGTGTACCCGTACCCGAATGTCGACGATGTGATCCCGCTCATGGCGGCCGGCAAGATCCTGCCGTACCTGGACATTCCGTTCCAGCATGCCAGCCCGAAAGTGCTCAAGTCGATGAAGCGCCCGGCTTTCGAAGACCGTACCCTGGCACGCATCAAGCAATGGCGCGAACAGTGCCCTGAACTTGTGATCCGTTCCACCTTCATCGTCGGCTTCCCCGGCGAAACCGAAGAAGACTTCCAGTACCTGCTGGACTGGCTGACCGAAGCCCAGCTCGACCGCGTGGGCTGCTTCCAGTACTCGCCGGTGGAAGGCGCCCCGGCCAACGACCTGGGCCTGGATGAAGTGCCGGACGACATCAAGCAGGACCGTTGGGACCGCTTCATGGCCCACCAGCAGGCCATCAGCGCGGCCCGCCTGCAACTGCGCATCGGCAAGGAGATCGAAGTGCTGATCGACGAAGTCGAGGCGCAAGGTTCGGTAGGCCGCAGCTTCTTCGATGCCCCGGAAATCGACGGCAGCGTGTTCATCGATGGCGACCATGGTTTCAAGCCAGGCGACAAGGTTCGTTGCCGGGTGGTAGACGCCGACGAATACGACATGTGGGCCGAGCCGGTCTGACACCCACGCAGTACGCTGCGCACCATCGCCGGCCAGCAGCTCCTTTACCAGGGAGCTGCCTGGCCGATGATGGGCCGTGCAGGCGCACCGGCAATCCTTGGGCCTGTTGCGCTTTTAGCATCTATCGTTTCCTCAGCCCCAGAGGAACGTACCCCGATGCGCCAGCCATTGTCCCTGCAAACCCCGCACCTTAGCGACTACCCCGAACTGGCCCAGGTCTGGGAAGACTCGGTGCGCGCGACCCACGATTTTCTACCCGATGCCTATATCCGGCTGCTGCGTGAGCATGTGCTGTACCGCTACCTCGACGCCGTGATGCTGGTCTGCTGCAAGGACCGCCAGCGTATCTGCGGGTTTGCCGGAGTCGCCAGCGGCCGGGTGGATATGCTCTTCGTTGCCCCGGCCTACCGTGGCCAGGGCGTGGGCAGGCGCCTGCTGCGCTACGCTATCAACGAACTCAATGCCGAAACCCTGGACGTCAACGAGCAGAACCTGCAAGCCTTGGGCTTCTACCTGCATGAAGGTTTCGAGGTAGTCGGCCGCTCCCCTACCGATGGCCTTGGCCAACCCTACCCCCTGCTGCATATGCGCCTGCGGGGCACAGGCCAGTGCAGCGGCGACTGAATATGCCGCCAGCAGGTCGCCGAAATGGCGCAACTGACACAGATTCCCATCATCAACCGCGTAGGGGCAGGTACAATGGTCACCTTTCCCTGCCTCTGCGAATTGCGCCATGTCCGAACCCGTCCGCCTGTCCAAACGCCTCATCGAGCAGCTTGGCTGCTCTCGCCGCGAGGCCGAGCTGTACATTGAAGGAGGCTGGGTCACGGTCGATGGCGTGGTGATCGAGCAGCCGCAGTTCAAGGTCGGGCAACAGCGCGTCGAGCTGTTGCCTGGCGCCCGCGCCGAGACCCTGGAGCCGGTGACCCTGCTACTGAACCAGCCTGCCGGCATGGACAGCGAAAGCGCCCGCGCCAGCATCAGCATGGGCAGCCTCAGCGAAGCCCACCGCGAGGGCGTGCGTGCGCTGCACGGGCACTTTGCCCGGCAGGCTTGCATCGCCCCACTGGAGCGCGGTGCCAGTGGCCTGCAAGTGTTCACCCAGGACTGGCGGGTGACCCGCAAGATCGAAGCCGACCTGCGCCGCCTGGAGCAGGAATTCATCGTTGAAGTGCGCGGCCAGACCACGCCCCAGGCACTGGAGCGCCTGGCCCGCGGTGCTACGCGCAACGACCGTGAGCTACCCAAGGCCAAGGCCAGCTGGCAGAACGAGACCCACCTGCGCATGGCCCTGAAAAACCCGCAGCCTGGGCAGATCGCTGAACTGTGCGCTTACCTGCGCCTGGAGCTGGTCGGCATGCGGCGCATTCGTCTGGGTGGCGTGTCGATGGGCAAGTTGCCGTTGGGCCAATGGCGCTACGTGGCCACTACCGAACGTTTCTAAGCAATAGGCCGCGCTGGAACGCGCGGCACCTGAACAGGATTCAGCAGCAATGAACCACAACGATGTCCTGCGCAGCCTGCGCTACATGCTCAAGGTGAACGACGCCAAGATGGCCGAGATCATCGGCCTCTCCGGCCTCGAAGTGCACCCGCTGGTGCTCGCCACCTATCTGAAGAAAGAAGACGAAGAAGGCTTTGTCCGTTGCCCTGAGCGGGTGATGGCGCACTTCCTCGACGGCCTGGTGTTCTACCGTCGCGGCAAGGATGACAGCCGCCCGGCGCAACCGATCGAGCTGCCGGTGACCAACAACCTGATCCTCAAGAAGCTGCGGGTGGCTTTCGAACTCAAGGAGGACGACTTGCACGCGATCCTCAAGTCCGTGAACTTCCCGGTGAGCAAGCCGGAGCTGAGCGCACTGTTCCGCAAAGCTGGCCACGACAACTACCGGCCGTGCGGCGACCAGTTGCTGCGCAACTTCCTCAAGGGCCTGACTTTGCGCGTGCGCGGCTGAGTGACCATGCAGCACACCGTTACCCCGGTCGGTATGGTCCGTTCATGCTTCAAGGAAAAGTTTGCCATTCCGCGCCAACCGCAGCTGGCTCCCGCCGCCCGCGGGGTGCTGGAGCTGCTGCCGCCGTTCGACCAGGGTGAAGCAGTCGAAGGCCTGGAGCAGGTCAGCCATGTCTGGCTGCTGTTCCTGTTCCACCAGGCGCTGGAAGACAAGCCACGCCTGAAGGTGCGGCCACCGCGCCTGGGTGGCAACAAGAGCATGGGCGTGTTCGCGACCCGCGCCACCCATCGGCCCAATGGCATCGGCCAGTCGGTGGTGCGTCTGGAGGGGGTTGAACCCGGGCGGCTGCTGCTGTCCGGGATTGACCTGCTGGACGGCACGCCGGTGCTGGACATCAAGCCCTACGTGCCTTACGCCGACAGCATTGCATGCGCCAGCAACCAGATGGCCAGCGCCGCGCCTGCAGCCATTGCCGTGCACTGGGCCGACAGCGCATTGGCGCAGGCCCGCGAGCATGCATTGCGGCTGGGTGAGCCGCTGGTGGCGCTGATCGAACAATGCCTGGCCCAGGACCCACGCCCGGCCTACCAGGTACCTGCACCAGAACGGGTGTACGGGGTGAGGTTCTGGGATGTGCAGGTGCGCTGGCATTACCCGCAGCCGGAGGCGATCCGGGTGTTGGAGGTCGTGCTGGCCTGACCCCGATTCAGGCTTGTTCGCTGTCCATTGTAGG
>NZ_JBICMS010000069.1:0-206451 GCF_043106615.1 Pseudomonas sp. CJQ_9
GCATATCTTCTGACAAACACCTGTCAGCCCTGACGCGATCCCTGTGGGAGCTGGCTTGCCTGCGATGGGCCGCAAAGCCCCTGCACTCCAGGCAGGCCTACGGCGCGGCGTTCTGCGCCGCAGCAGGCAGAACTGCGCGCTTACGCTGCCCCAGCAACGCGCGCGCTGCCAACGCAGCCACCACCAGGCCGGGTGAGGCCGCCAGCAGCAAGCCCCCTACCCCCGCCCCCGCCGCCAGGATTTGCCCGGCAGCCAACGGCCCAGCCATCGAGCCCAGTCGACCTACTGCCACAGACGCGCCAACGCCTGTGGCGCGCACGTGGGTGGGGTACAGCGTGGGTGCCAACGCATACAGCACCAGTTGCCCACCAATGGCGCAATAACCGGCGGTAAAGCCCGCCACCAGCATCAGCGCAAAACTGCTCGACAGCCCCAGCCCAGCCAGCGAGGCCAGCATCCCGGCGTAGGCGATGAACACCGCACGCCCGGCATGCCCGCGGTCCATCATGCGCCCGGTCAGGAACGAGCCTGCTGCGCCGCCAAAGTTGAACAGGATCTGCACCGCACCCGCCTGCGGCCGGCTGTAACCCTGGCCCATCAACAACGACGGCAACCAGTTCAGGAGCATGTACAGCACAGTGAGGGTGAAGAAGCACGCCAGCCAGAGCAGCAGCGTGCGGCTGACCTGCCCCGGCCCGAACAGCTGGGTCAGCAACCCCGCATCACCCGCGCTGGCAGCAGGCCGGGCGCGAAACGCCTGGGACTCTTTCAGCCACAGCATCAGCACCAGGGCAATCACGATCGGCGCAATACCGCCCACGTAGAACACCACTCGCCAGTCTTCACCCAACCCGGCCATGCCGATCACCGAAGCGATCGCCCCACCCAGCGGCACGCCGCAGTAGGTCACACTCACCGCAGTACTGCGCAGGTGCTCCGGCGCCGCCTCGCTGGCCAGGGCGATCAGGATCGGCAGCGCTGCACCAAGCCCCAACCCTGTCACCAGCCGTGCGATCAACAGCGTGCTGTAGCTGTCGGCATGCGCAGTGCCAAGCGAAAAACCACCGAACAGCAATACCGCGACGATCAACACCGCTTTTCGGCCCAGCCTGTCGGCCAGCCAGCCGCCAATGAACGCGCCCGGCAACAGCCCGAGCAACCCTGCGCTGAATACCCAGCCGAGCATCGCCGAGGTCAGCGCGAATTCCTTGGCCATGTGCGGTGCAGCGACGCCGGTGGCCTGAAGGTCCAGGCCCTCAAGCAATGCCACCAGAAAACACAGGCCGATGGTGAGCACCGGCTTGCTTGCAGCTGTGGATGAATGACTCATGTGTGGCCCCTGTTGTTGTTATGGGTCGAGAAGTCAAAGCCTGAATGTGGCACGCAATGAAACGATCGAAGAATCTTCGCCGCCGGCCTCCTTGATGCCAGCGCCAACGTCGTAGTACTTGAGGTCCAGGTCCAGCGTGAGATTGGGTGTGGCCAGCCAACGGGCGTTGGCCCGGTAGATAGTGCCGACATGGCGCCCGGTTCCCCGGGTGTTGGCCAGCATGCTCATGCCCGGCATGTACACCCCGTCCTCTTCGCGTTGCTTCCACACCGCCAGCACGGCCGGCTCGAAACGTACCGTGCGCGAAGGCGAAAACGCGAACGTGGGCCCGACCACGATCAAGTTGCTCAAGGTGGTCAGGCTGGCTTCGCCATACACGCCGTTGCGCGGGAACAGCGGGTCGAACGTACCGACCTTGCCATCGCCAGGCTCGCCATCGCCGCTGGCAACATCGACGCGCAGCCCCAGCCGGGGTTGCCAGGGGTGGGCGAAGGTATAGCCACTGTCACTCGACAGCGCCCAGGCGCGGATCGATGCGCCGCCCAGGTGGCCCCGCTGGCCAGCCAGGTTCCAGCTCCAGTCAAGCGCTTGATAGCGGCCGAACAGGCGAGTGCCGAAGGTGTAGCGCTGCTCGTCGCCGACCTCGCCAGCCAGGCTGCGCGCGTCGGTCTGCAGGCCAAAGCCGAACAGGTCCATGTTCCAGCTGGGGGTCAGCGGCAACGTGCCGTAGAGCCCATAGAACTTCACCGCGTTGTTGCTGCCGTCATCCCAGCTGTCCTCACCGGTTTTCAGTGGCCTGACGGCGAAGGCATCGAGCTTGTAGCCGCGCTTGAGGTTGAGGCTGGCGCGCACGCCATCGAAGCTCAGGCGCAGGTTCGGCGCGTCTCGGTAGGTGACGAAGACTTGATCGCCGTAGGCCATTTCCTGACGACCGACGCGGGTGGTGTACCGGCCTGCGGCAAAGTCATGATTGAAGTCGATGAACGCCTGACGGATTTCGTTGCGGCCTTCGTCGTTGGGCGAATACAGGTCCTTGCCGAAGGCGCGGGTGTTTTCCACCTGCAAGAACGTGCGCAGCCTGTCATCGAACAGGTGCAGATCGGCATGCGCCTGCAAGCGTTGCAGCAGGTAGGAGTCGTCTTTCAGGCCCCGCAAACCGAAGAAGGGTTGGTCCAAGGCATCGGCACGGTAGCGGGCCTCCGCGCCGAGCTGCAGCCAGGCCGACTCGGACAACCGGTGGTAGCGCAGCCCATCGAACGGGTCGCTGGCCGTGGCGGGGTCATCGAGGAAGCGGTAGTCCTCGACCCAGCGCGGCGCGCCGGGCCGGCCTGGCCGGCTCCCTTCCAACGGGTTCGCAGCATACGTGTACTGGCATAGCGAAAGCAGCACAACGGGCACCCATGCCCGGTTCAACGGCTTGGTCATCAGAAGTTTCCTTTACTTGTTCTTATAAAATTGGATAACTCTGTTAACTATTATTTTTGTTAACCATAGTGCCGTCAATGGTTAAGTGCTGCCGACAAGCGACCTGCGCGCATAAGCGTTCGCTGATCGAACGCTTATGCGCCAACCGCCTGCGCAAATCCGCTCTTGGCCGCTAATATCGAAGCTGCGTGGTGTCTAACCTGAGGGTAAGCACTGCCCTTCACCTACCAAAACAACAAGAGCATCTCAATGAACTGCCTAAAATCCCTTGCCGCGCTCGGCCTGCTGGTGCTCGGCACCAGCCAAGCCATGGCCGCCCCTATCGTTAAACAACCAAACATTCTGCTCATCGTGGCTGACGACCTCGGGTTCTCTGACCTGTCAGCACTGGGCAGCGAAATTCAAACCCCCAACCTGGACAACCTGCTGGCCGACGGCCGCCTGATGCTGGACTTTCATGCCGCGCCCAGTTGCTCCCCGACCCGGGCGATGCTGATGTCCGGCAACGACCCGCACCTGGCCGGGTTGGGCATGATGGCCGAGGCACGCAAGCGCCTGCCGCCAGGCACTGAAGTGCGCCCCGGCTACGAGGGTGTGCTGGCAGGCAATGTCGCCACCCTTGCCGAGCTGCTGCACGATGCCGGCTACCGGACCTTCATTTCCGGCAAATGGCATTTGGGCATGCAACCTGCGCAACAGCCGCAGAACCGCGGGTTCGACCAGGCCTACGTGCTGCTCGAAGGCGGCGCCGCGCACTTCAAGCAAGCCAACATGGACTTGCTGCCGAACTACAGCGCAACCTTCCTGCACAACGGTGAGCCCATCGCGCTGCCCAGCGACTTCTACTCGAGCACCTGGTTCACTGACCGCCTGATCGGCGCCATTGACCAGCCCAACCCTGGCAACAAACCGTTCTTCGCCTTCGCCGCCTATACCGCGCCGCATTGGCCGCTGCAGGCACCGGACCAGTACCTGGCGCAATACCGCGGCCGCTATGACCAGGGCTACGAGGCCATCGCCAAACAGCGCCTGGAGCGCCAGCGCAAGGCCGGCCTGGTGCCGGCAGACTTCCCGCTGGACCCACAACTGGAAGGGGTGCCGAGCTGGGCATCGCTCAGCGCCGAGCAGCAACGCCAATCGGCGCGCACCATGGAGGTCTACGCCGCCATGGTCAGCGCCCTGGATGCCGAGGTGGGCAGGCTGGTAGCGCACCTGCGCCAGCGGGGCGAACTGGAAAATACGCTGATCCTGTTCATGTCCGACAATGGCCCGGAGAACGCCTCACGGGTGGACCCGACGTGGATCAGCCAGCACTTCGACAACCGCCTGGACAACTACGGCCGACGCGACTCGTTCCTGATGATCGGCTCGGCCTGGGCGCAGGTCAGCGCCTTGCCCAGCCGCCGCTACAAGATGACCACCTACCAGGGCGGCATCCGCGTGCCGGCCTTTGTCAACTACCCGGCCACGATCAAAGCGGGGCGCAGCGAAGCGCTGGCCAGCGTGCGCGACATCATGCCCACCCTGTTGCAACTGGCCGGTGCGCCGATGCCCGGCATCAAGTACCGCGACCGCGATATCGTGCCGCCGCAGGGAAGTTCGGCACTGGACTACCTGCAAGGCGACGACACGCTCATCCATGCCGGTGACGAAGCCCTGGGCTGGGAAATCAACGGCAGTGCTTCGCTGCGCAAGGGCCCGATGAAGCTGCTGTGGGATGCCACCGACGGCAAACCGGCGTGGCACCTGTACGACCTGCGCAAAGACCCAGGTGAGCACCACGACATCGCCGCTGCGCACCCCGAGCAAGTGGCACAGATGCTGCGCGACTGGAAGGCCTACGCCCAGCGCAGCAATATCGTGACCGATGCCGATGGCCGCCCCGCCAGCCCTGCCAGAGTGGCGAGCCCGGCGGTGGCCAGCAAGCAATGAGCGGGCGTGCAGCCGGCTGCGCACTGCTCGCCGCCGGTTTGCTCGCCATTGGCTACAGCGCCTGGCCGCAAGCGGCGGCCCCGGCGCTGCTGTGTGATGGCTATGGCGGTGTACCCGCCCCCCGTGAAGGTCCCTGGCGGGACGGTATGGTGCAGCTGCCCGGCGGCAAGTTCAGTTTCGGCTCGGACCGCTACTACGACGAGGAGGGCCCCGCCCACCTGGCGCAAGTGTCGGCGTTCTGGATCGATGTACATCCGGTCACCAATGCCCAGTTCGCGCGTTTTGTCGCGGCGACCGGCTACCTCACCCATGCCGAGCGGGGGATCGACACGGCCGACGACCCCAGCCTGCCCCAGCACCTGCGCGTGCCGGGGGCAATGGTGTTCAAGCAAGGGCCGGATGTGCTGCGCCCGGGTTGGCAGTTCGTGCCCGGGGCAAGCTGGCGCCACCCGCAAGGCCCGGGCAGCGACTTGCAAGGGCTGGATAACCACCCGGTGGTGCAAGTGGCACTGGAGGATGCACAGGCCTATGCGCGCTGGGCCGGGCGCAGGCTGCCCAGCGAGGCGCAGCTGGAATATGCAATGCGCGGCGGCCTGCAGGATGCCGACTTCAGTTGGGGCATGACCGAACTGCCCAAGGGCAAAGCCATGGCCAATACCTGGCAGGGCCAATTCCCGTACCACAACGCCGCCACCGACGGTTTCACCGGCACTTCGCCGGTGGGCTGTTTCCCGGCCAACGGCTTTGGCCTGTTCGATGCCGGGGGCAATGTCTGGGAGTTGACCCGCACGGGTTACCGCCCTGGCCATGCGCCGCAGCGCGACGCTGGCCTGGACCCGCCCGGGCCAAGCCTGGACGACAGCCAAGACCCTGCCGACCCCGGCGTGAAAGTGGCAGTGATCAAGGGGGGTTCGCACCTGTGTTCGGCAGACCGCTGCCTGCGCTACCGGCCTTCGGCGCGGCAACCTCAGCCGGTGTTCATGGCCACTTCACACGTGGGCTTCAGAACGGTGCGGTAATGCTGGGCAACGGGGCAGCGGCCGCCACCACGGCCGCTACCTGGCGGTCGAAATCGAGCATCAGGTAGTTGCAGAAAAAGCCGATGCTTTCCTGCTTTTGCAGGCGCAGTGGCGCGTCCACCGGCAGGGCCTGCAGGCAACGCTCGGTGCGCGCCCAGGCAAACGCCTGCAACGCCGTGGCACACAGTTGCAGGAAGTCGCCGGCCGCGCGGTACGGGTACTCGGGGTCAGCGGCCGCCTTGGCCATGACCTCGGCAAGTAGCCCTTGCAGCACCGCACATACCTTCTGCAGAACCGCAGCCGCCATGCCGGTGCCGGCTTCTTTACGCAGTTCGCCCAGCAGCAGTGCCATGCCCGCCCCGCCGTCACCCAGCACCTTACGCAGCAGCAGGTCGTTGGCCTGCACCTCGTTGGTGCCTTCGTAGATCATGGCGATGCGGCTGTCGCGCAGCGTTTGCTCGATACTGAACTCGCAGGTGTAGCCATAACCGCCGAACACCTGCAGGGCCTTGCTGGCCAGGGTGAAGCCTTGCTCGGTGAAGGCAGCCTTGATTACCGGTGTCAGCAGCGCCGCCAAGGTCGCTGCCTTGGCCCGTTGCCCGGGGTCAGTGGCCGCTGCGGCCACATCCAGCCAGTGCGCCGCCCAGTAGCCCAGTGCGCGCATACCTTCGCTGCGCACCCGCAGCTCAAGCAGCACCCGGCGCATGGCGGGGTGCAAGTGAATGGGGTCGGCTTGGCCCTTGGGCTGCCCGGGCGCATTCATCTGCCTACGCGCCATGGCGTACTCCCGGGCGCATTGCCAGGCGGCTTCGGCGTGTGCCAGCCCTTGCAAGCCAACGTGCAGCCGGGCCGAATTCATCATCACGAACATCGCCGCCAGACCGCCGTGCGCTTGCCCCACCAACCAGCCACTGGCCGCTTCAAAGCGCAGTGCACAGGTGGCGCTACCGCGGATACCCAGCTTGTGCTCCAGGCCTTCGCACTGCACCGCATTAGGCTGACCGTCTTCCAGCCATTTGGGGACCAGCAGCAGCGACAGACCGCGGCTGCCGGTCGGCGCGCCCGGCAGCCGCGCCAGCACCAGGTGCACGATCTGGCGGGTCAGGTCGTGGTCGCCGCCGGAGATGAACAGCTTGTTGCCCGTGATGGCATAACGGCCGTCGCCTAACGGTTCGGCGCGGCAGCGCAACAGGCCCAGGTCGCTGCCGGCCTGGGGCTCGGTCAGGCACATGGTGGGCAGGATCTCGCCACTGACAATACCGGGCAGGTAGCGTGCCTGCAGTTGTTCGCTGGCATGCGCCTGCAGGCATTGGTACGCGCCATGGGCGATACCGGTGTACATGGCCCAGGCATGGTTGCTGGCGAAGAGCATTTCCTGCAGCGCAGCGTCGAGCACCAGCGGCAACCCTTGGCCGCCGAACTGCGGGGCACAGGCCAGTGCCGGCCACCCTGCCTCGACATAAGCCCGGTAGGCCGCCGGGAAACCGTGCGGGGTCCGCACCTGCCCCTCCTCCATACGGCAACCCTGGCGATCACCTGTGGCGTTCAGCGGCACCAGCACCTGTTCAGTGAAGCGGGCGGCTTGTTCCAGCACCTGCCACGCCAGGTTCAAGTCAAGGTCGGCATGAGGCGGCATTGCCTGCCAGGCCTTATCAGCCTGGAGCCAATGTTGCAGCACAAATTGCATGTCCAGCAGGGGGGCCTTCCAGGCCATGGAACACCTCTTGTTCAGGCAGTGAAACGGGGGTTTTCGATGAGCAGCGCCATGCCTTGGCCGCCGCCTATGCACGCAGCAGCCACCCCATAGCGCAGGTTGCCCTGCTGCAGTTGCCGGGCCAGTGTGTGCACCAGCCGCAACCCGGTGGCGGCCAGCGGGTGCCCGAGGGCAATGGCGCCACCGTGAACGTTGAGCTTTGCCACATCGAGCTGTAGCGCCTGGGCCACCGCCACCACCTGCGCGGCTTGCGCTTCGTTGATTTCGAAGCGGTCTATCTGGTCTGCGCGCAAGCCGCTGCGGCGCAGTAGCAGCTCGATGGCCGGCACCGGACCGATACCCATGGTGTGCGGCGATACGCCCACCGCAGTGGCCATCAACAGTTTCGCCAGGGGCGGTCGCGTGCAACTGGCGTAGGGCGCCACCACTGCCGCCGCCGCCCCATCGGCCACCGCGCAACTGTTGCCTGCGGTTTGTACCCCACCAGGGTGCACGGTACGCAGCCGCGCCAGCGCTGCAGCATCGGTGGGCCGTGGGTGGCTGTCGCGGCGCACTTCGGCGAGCCCGCGTGGCAGTTCGATACCGCGTGGCTGGTAGCCGTCGGCGAAGAAGCTTTCGCTGCTGATGCTAACGATTTCCTCAGCGAACCAACCGGCCTGCTGGGCCTGTAACGCGCGCTGATGGCTGCGCAAGGCCCAGGCATCCACGGTTTCCCGCGCCAGGCCATGCTCACGGGCCAGGTTGTCTGCGGTGCCGATCATGTCCACATCGGCCGCCGGGTCGTACAACGCCTCCCAGAGAAAGTCCTTGAACCCCACCGGCGCCCCCAAGCGGAAGCCGCCCCGGTGTTCATAGGCCGCGATCGGGTTGCGGGACATGGATTCGGCACCTACGCACAGCACCTGTGGCGCCCCGCTGCGCAGTTGCTCGGCCGCCTGGCGCAACAGCTCGAGCCCCGTGCCACAGATGCGCTGTACCGCCAAGGCCGGCACTGCCAGCGGCACGCCACAGTAAAGGCCGACATGCCTTGGCAGGAAATAGGCATCGAAGCTGGCCTGGGCCAGGCTGCCGGCCAGCACGCTGCCCACGGCCTGCGGATCGCTACCGGCACGCGCCAGCACCGCCCGCCCGGCCTTGATGGCCAGGTCAATGGGTGACACGGTTGCCAGCGCACCCCCAAGGTCAACCCAAGGGGTGCGCACCATTTCGACGATGGCAACGTCGTCGAACACAGTGCACAGCCCGCCGCTCATGGCCGCGCCTGTGCGTGCAACTGGCCCGGGGCTTCGCGGCGATACAGCGCCTCGACCAGGGCAGCGCGCCGCTGCAACACCGCACGCTGGTTGATCGAGCCCTTGTCGGTGATTTCGCCCGCGTCGATCGAGGGCGGCTCTTCGAGCAGGGCCAGCCATTCGATGCGGCTGGCGTTGCCTTGGGCGTCCCGGTTCAGGTGCGTCAGCCAGTTGGCAAACCACTGGCGCACCGCGTCGCTGCCCAGCACCTGGGCGTCGCTGGCCTCTGCCCCAAGCCCCGCCAATTGCCGGCACTCGGGTAGCCGCGGGAACACCAGCATGCCCAGGCACTCGCGATCGGGCGCCGCGACCACGACGTCCTGCACATAGGGCGAGCCTTCCAGCACCGCACGGTTGCGCAGTGGCCCGACACTGACGAATACACCCGACGACAGCTTGAAGTCCTCGGCGATGCGGCCGTCGAACATCAGGCCCTGCTCCGGCTGTTGCGGATCGGCGAGTTTCAGGGCATCGCCCGAGCAGTAGAAGCCCTCCTCGTCGAACACCTCGGCGGTCTGCTGCGGCGAGCGCCAGTAGCCCGGCATGATATGCGGGCCGCGAAACCGCGCTTCGAGCTTGTCGGCCTGAGGCACCAGCTTCACTTCACAACCTGGTGCCGGCAAGCCGACGTAGCCGGCCATCGACAGCGGCCCGGTGGTAAAGGTGCAGGACGGCGCCGCCTCGGTCATGCCCAGGCCCGCCATCATGCGGATACGCTCGCCGCAGTGCTGCTCGGCGATACGGTCCAGGCGGTCCCAAACGCTTTGCGAAAGACCCGCTGCGGCAAAGAAGAACAGCTTCATGCGGGCGAAGAACACCTCGCGCAGCTGGGCGTCCTGCTCCAGCGCCTTGGCCAGCTCTTCCCAGCCCCTGGGTACGGTGAGGTAGGCCGTGGGCGAAATCTCGCGCAGGTTGCGCAAGGTTTCCGCGAAGCCTTGCGGGGTCGGCTTGCCGGCGTCCAGATAGAAACTGCCGCCGTTGTACAGGACGATGCCCAGGTTGTGGCTGCCGCCGAAGGTGTGGTTCCAGGGCAGCCAATCGACCAGCACCGGCGGCTCTTCGGCAAACACCGGGAAGGTCTGCAGGAGCATCTGCTGGTTGGCGCAGAGCATGCGCTGGGTGGTGATCACCGCCTTGGGCAGCTTGGTGGAACCCGAGGTGAACAGGAACTTGGCAATGGTATCGGGCCCGGTGGCGGCGAACGCAGCGTCTGCCGGCGCCAGGTCACAGGGCTGCAGCAGGCTGGCAAAACTGAAATGGCGGCGGCGTGGCGGCTGGCCGTGCACGCTGACCACCGGCACCGACTCATCCAGCACGGTATCGAAGGCACGCTGGAACGGCTGGCTGTCGGTAGCGAACACCAGGCCAGGGGTCAGCACCTCGCAAACGTGGCGCAGCTTGGCGAAGTCCTGCGACAGCAGTGCGTAGGCAGGCGACACCGGGCAGTAAGGAATGCCGGCATACATGGCCCCCAGGGCAAGCTGCAGGTGCTCGATGTCATTGCCGGAAAACACTACCAGCGGCCGTTCGGCGCCAAGGCCGAACCCCAGCAAGTGGGCAGCGATGGTACGTACCTGGTCGAGCATCTGCGCATAGCTGACTTCACGCCAGCCACCGCTGGGCTCGCGCGCGGCGATGAAGGTGGTGTGCGGGCGCACGCGCGCCCAGTGCAGCAGGCGGTCGAGCAGGCGCGCCGGCAAAGGCGCCAACGGCTCCAGCGGCAGCATGCGCAGCACACCGTCGGTTTCACTGACCTGCACTTGTGGGTGCCCAATGGACACCTGCCGGTAGCGCGGCGGTTGGCCAGGATCGGATGACCGCAGGCGGGCTTGGGTATTCACGCAGGTTGCTCCTTGTTCTTGTTGTACAGGCTGCCGCCGCCGGGCATTGCCCGGGGCGGCCCATTGCGTGTTGCTCAGATGGGGTAATGCCGGGGGCCCTGTTGCAAGGTAACCCAGCGCAACTGGGTGAACTGGTCGATGGCCGTGCGGCTGCCGAAGCTGCCATAACCGCTGGACTTCACCCCGCCGAAGGGCATTTGCGCTTCATCGTGCACGGTCGGCCCGTTGATGTGGCAGATACCCGATTCCACGCGCTGGGCCAGGGCCAGCGCCCGGCCGGTATCCCGGCTGAAAATGGCTGAAGACAGGCCAAACTCCGAATCGTTGGCCAGTTGCAGCAAGGCCTCGTCACCTTCGGCGCGCAGCACTACAGCCACCGGCCCGAACGACTCCTCGCGGTACAGGCGCATGCTGCTGTCGACATGGTCGAGCAGCGTCGGCTGCAGGATGCTGCCGTCCAGCTGGCCGCCGCAGACCAGGCGAGCGCCCTTGGCCACGGCATCGTCGATCAGCGCCTTGATGCGTTCGCCCGCCGCACTGCTGACCAGCGAACCGAGCACCGAGTCGCTGGCCTGGGGGTCGCCAGCACGAAGCCCGCTGACCTTGACTGCCAACTTATCGACAAAGGTATCGGCAATGCGGCTATCGGCCAGCAAGCGCTCGGTGGACATGCAGATCTGGCCCTGGTTGAAGTAAGCACCAAAGGCCGCCGCTTCGACCGCGGCGTCCAGGTCGGCGTCGTGCAGCACCAGCAACGGCGCCTTGCCGCCCAACTCCAGCAAGGCCGGTTTCAGGTGGCGTGCGGCCAACTCGCCGACGATGCGCCCCACCTGGGTGGAGCCGGTAAAATTCACCCGCCGCACAGCGGGGTTGGCAATCAGGCGTTCGACCACCGCTGGCGCATCCTCCGGGGCATTGCTGATGACGTTGACCACGCCGTCGCCCAGCCCCGCATCCTGAAGCACCTGGCCGATCAACCGGTGCACCGCCGGGCTCTGCTCCGACGCCTTCAGCACGACGGTATTGCCGCACGCCAGGGGCATGGCGATGGCGCGCGTGGCCAGAATGACTGGGGCATTCCAGGGCGCGATACCCAGCACCACCCCGCACGGTGCGCGCAAGGCCATGGCGAAACTGCCAGGCACATCCGAAGGGATCACCTCGCCGGTGACCTGCGTGGTCATGGCGGCGGCTTCACGCAGCATGTTGGCCGCCAGCTTCACATTGAAGCCGTACCAGTTGGCCATCGCCCCGGTTTCACCGGCCGCAGCGATGAACTCGCCGGCGCGTGCCTGCAGCAGGTCTGCGCCGGCCAGCAGGCGGCTACGTCGCTCACTGGGCGCCAGCGCTGCCCACGCCGGGAATGCCGCGCTGGCGGCTGCCACAGCGGCATCGGCATCGCCCAGCGAAGCCGCGGCCGCCTGCGATACCACTTCACCACTGACCGGGTTGCGTCGCTCGAAGGTTCGTCCATCGCTGGCGGGGCACGACCGCCCGCCAATCAGCAAAGGCACCTGCAACATGCTCATTCCTCTCGTTGTATTCATGGGCACTATTCGCGGGCTGCCGCCAGGGGCGGCGCGGCCCGCTGGCACTCAACGCTTGTAAGCCTGCAGGCCTGGCTTGATGCTCTTGTCGTCGAGGAACTGCTTCATGCCCTGCTCGCGCCCCCCTTCGGTGTCCAGCAGGCGGGACTGGTCAAGCTTGGCATACAGGTAGTCTTCGTTCTGCTCCCAGGTCAGCTCGCGGCAACGCTTGAAGCCGTTCTTGGCGGCACGCAGCACCACCGGGTTTTTCTCCAGCAGGTTCAGCGCCAGTTCGCGGGTGGTTTCGCGCAGTTGCGCCAATGGCACGCTTTCGTTCACCAGGCCCATTTCGGCCGCCTTTGCCCCACCGAAGGTCTTGCCGGTCATGATGTAGTACAGCGACTGACGGTGGCCCACGGTATCGGCCATGGCCTTGCTGACCAGGTTGCCGGGCGGGATGCCCCAGTTGATTTCCGACAGGCCGAACGTGGCTTCGTCGGCACAGATGGCCAGGTCGCAGGCCACCAGCGGGCTGAAACCGCCGCCGAAACACCAGCCGTTGACCATGGCGATGGTCGGTTTGGCGTACATGCGCAGCAGCTTCCACTGCCACTGCGAGGCATCGCGGCGGATTTTTTCCTGAAGGATTTCCGGCCCGGCGTCCACCTCGCGGAAGTACTCCTTGAGGTCCATGCCGGCCGTCCACGACTCCCCGGCACCGGTCAGGACCAGTACGCCAGCCTCGGCGTCCTGCTCCAACGTTTCCAGCACGTCGATCATTTCCCGGTTCAGGGTGGGGCTCATGGCGTTGCGTTTTTCTGGCCGATTGAGCGTGACCCAGGCAATGCCCGACTCCAACTCGACTTTCACGGTAGCCCAACGGCCTGCGTATTTGCTCATGGTTCTGCACTCTTGTTGTTCGGGGTGATGCCTTCAAGCTAAGGGAGCAAATTAGTTATGTCAATTAACTATTATGAAAATTATCCTTTGCGGCATTTCAGCCACCGCTCTTTTTCACCAGCCCTCCTCTAGCCGGATCCTGCCAAGGCAGGCAAACTAGGTAACTTTCTTACCCATGCCCCAGGAGCCATTCACCCGATGGGAAGGTCTGCCCGCACTACCGATACCGCTGCCACCGCCGTTTCCGGGGCGGATGTCGTGCTTGAAGACTTGATCGGTTATGCCCTTCGCCGTGCCCAGTTGAAGCTGTTTCAGAACTTTATCGGCCGGCTGGCTGCCCATGATCTGCGCCCGGCGCAATTTTCGGCGCTGGCGGTGATCGAGCAGAACCCAGGGCTGATGCAGGCGGACCTGGCTCGCTCGCTGGCCATCGAGCCACCCCAGGTGGTGCCGCTGTTGAACAAGCTGGAAGAACGCGCCCTGGCCGTACGGGTGCGCTGCAAACCGGACAAGCGCTCGTACGGGATTTTTCTCAGCAAGGCCGGTGAAGTACTGCTCAAGGAGTTGAAGCAGATCGCCAGCGACAGCGACCGGGAAGCGACCGCGGCACTGAATGACGAGGAGCGCGAGCAATTACTGCGCTTGTTGACCAGGATCTACCAGGCGTAAAACCTGTGAGCCGTGCTACCGCGGTACTGCTGCCGGTAGCGCATGATCTGCAATGACCCGGTGTACTCATTGGGAGTACCCCGCAGTGCCGAGGGCACCCCATGCACCTGATCCCTGGATTGACCGGGCAAGCCAATGCCCTGATAGGCGGCGCCAGCCAAGGCATCGGTCTGGCACTGTGCCAGGCCTTGCTGGCCCGCGACGATATCGACCTGGTGTGGGCGGTATCGCGCAGTGCCAGCCGTAGCAGCGCATTGCTTGCGCTGACGGCCGCACACGGCCAACGCCTGCGGCTGGTGGATTGCGATGCACGCGACGAGGCGGCCCTCGCAGCACTGGCCAGCACGGTCAGCGCTGGCTGCAAGCACCTGCACCTGGTGGTGAGCACGCTGGGCATTCTGCACCAGCAAGGCGCCAAGGCGGAAAAATCCCTGGCCCAGCTGGACCTGGCCGGGTTGCAGGCCAGCTTCGTGACCAATGCCTTCGCCCCCATTCTGCTGCTCAAGCACTTGCTACCCCTGCTGCGCCAACAGCCGGCCACCTTTGCCGCACTGTCGGCGCGGGTGGGGTCGATCGGCGACAACCGCCTGGGCGGCTGGTACAGCTACCGCGCAAGCAAGGCGGCGCTGAACCAGCTGTTGCACACGGCAAGTATCGAGCTGCAACGCCTGAACCCGGCGGCTACGGTATTGGCGCTGCACCCAGGCACCACCGATACCGCGTTGTCGCGCCCATTCCAAAGCAATGTGCCGCCGGGCAAGTTGTTCGAGCCGGCGTTTGCCGCTCAGTGCGTGATCGACCAGGTAGGCCGGACAGGCCCAGCCGACAGTGGCAGCTTCTGGGGATGGGACGGCCAGCGGATCCCGTGGTGAGCCGCTTCGGGCTGCCGGGCCGGCCCGAGCCTTGACCCCGGCCCTTGCGCCGCCGCATGCTCGCAGGCTTGCCCCCACGTACAAGGAACGATTGCATGCTGCTGCAGCCCCTGGCCACCCACACCGAGCTGGGCCTGGGCCCATTCGCGCAATGACGCTGTTGTACCTGAAGCTAATCGTCACCCCTTTGCTGATGTGGGCCATTTCCCTGGCGTCGCGCCGATGGGGCGGCCTGCTGGGCGGGCTGTTGTCCGGCATGCCCATTACCTCGGCACTGGTCATGACCTTCCTGTGCCTGGAACAGGGCAGCACCTTTGCTGTAGCTGCAGTGCCTGGCGCACTGGGCGGCCTGGTGGCGGTGCAGGCGACGTACTGCTGCTTCATGTGGAGCACCCGTCGGGCAGCGCTGGTACCCGCCGTACTGCTGGCGTTGCTGGCCTACGGCCTGGTGGCTTACGCATTTACCCACTGGGGCAACCTGCACCTGTCGGTTGCCGCAGCGCTGGTTCTGATCGGGGTGCTGATACGCGCCAGTGGTCGCGAGCCCAGCCCGGACATGCTGGCCCGCCCCAAGCACCGATACTGGGAAATTCCACTGCGCATGGTGGCCGCGACCAGCCTGCTGATGCTGACCACAAGCCTGGCCGACTGGCTGGGCCCGGCAACCAGCGGCATGCTGGCACCGATACCGGTAATCGCATGGCCGCTGGTCGTGTTTGCCTACCTTCAGAATGGCCGGCCCGGAATGGCCGCGATGGTGCGGGGCAATGCGATTGGCGCGGTGGGGGTGATCGCGTTCTACCTGGTATTGGCAGCACTGCTGCAAGCCTGGGGCGCCGCGGCTGCCATCGGCCTGGCAATCGCCAGTGCCGTGGTGCTGACCATAGGGCTTGCCGCCGCATTACGGCGGCGCTGACGTTCAGCCTGCCACGCCAAGGGGTGGCGGGCTCACCCGGTGGGCTTGGTCACGCCACGTCGATTTGGGTCAGCCCCATTACTTTGGCCTGGGCCAGGACTTCTTCCGGGCTGGCATCAGCGGGCGGCATCAGCAAACTGTTCTCGCCGTCGCCGAAGTGCAGCACCATCAGGTGCAGCGCGGCCTGGTGCAGGGCAAGCTCGGTCTGTTCGAGCTCGAAGGTGTGGGTGCAAGGCTGGCCATTGAGTTGATAGCGGACCGTATAGGCGTGCATAAGAACCTCTTGATTGAACAAGGACTCAATACCTGACCGGTCGGGCAGAAATTAATTCAGGTAAATAGCGGCCGCCTGGCCCTTAGAACCAAACGACCGCCAGGTTGGCGCTGCCCTGCGTTTACTCGGCGCCCGGCGGTATGCCTTCCTTGTTCTTGTCTTTCAAACGGGCCTTCTCCTCTTCCGTGGAATGGGCTGGCACTTGGGTCTGCTGGTCTTTCTGCTGCTCGGCCATGGGCATGTCCTCTTCGATGGTGGCTGAACGATTACCGGCACTCGTCACGGTTGCTGGAGCTGCATCGTTTTGCGGTGCAATGCGATGAATGGCGCCTCGGCAGGGTCGATGCGGTCCATCTCGGCCGCGATCCGGTGCCAGTAGGGATACTGGGGCGCGATCCGCGTGGCCTGTTCCATCTGTTCCAGGTCTTCTGGCAAAAGCACCAGCTCGGTCGCCTGCAAGTTGTCATGCAACTGCTCGAAGCTGCGCCCCGCCGTGATCACGCTGGTGATGCCTGGGCGGTCCTTGAGCCAGGCCAGGCATACCCGTGCCGGCGAGCAGCCATGGCGCTGGCCGATGGTGATCAAGGCTTCGATGATGTCATAGGCCCGCTCGCGATCATGCACGTAGGGTTCTGGCCAGTCATTGCCCTGGCGGGTGCCCTTGGGGGTCTGCTGGCCGCGCCGCACCTTGCCGGTCAGCAACCCCTCGCCCAAGGGCCCCCACACCAACGTTGCAACCCCTTGGTCGATGGCCATGGGCAGCAATTCGTACTCGGCTTCGCGCGCCTCGGGGGTGTAGTAGATTTGCTGCGATACCGGCTGCTGCCAGCCATTCACGCGCGCGCTGCCCAGGGTTTTCATCATTTGCCAGGCGGTGTAGTTGGACGTACCGAAGTAGCGGATCTTCCCGCTCTGCACCAGGTGGTCCAAGGCCGCCAGGGTTTCCTCCACTGGCGTCATACCATCCCAGTTGTGTACCTGGTACAGGTCGATATGGTCGGTACCCAGGCGCTTGAGGCTGGCCTCGCAGGCGCGAATCAAGTGGTAACGCGACGCCCCGCTGTCGTTGGGGTTGTCGCCCATCGGGCTGCGCGCCTTGGTCGCAAGGATGATCGACTGGCGGCGCTGGGCCAGCGCCTGGCCAACGATTTCTTCGGCAAGGCCGTGCGAGTACAAGTCGGCCGTGTCCACCATATTGACGCCGGCATCGAAGGCCATGTCGAACATGCGCCGTGCCTGGTCGACATCCACGCTACCAGTTTTTTCAAATGCGCCACGCCCGCCGAACGGGACCGTGCCAACCACCAGCTCCGAAACCAGCAGGCCAGTGTTGCCGAGTGCGCGGTATTTCATGGGCTACCTCCATTGCATAAGACATGCAATACCGACGGCCCATGGCGCTGAAACGTTCAATCAGGTTGGCCTAACCCGGCTGTGCAAGCGACCACGCGCCAGGCCAGCCTGGTATTCAGAACACCGACCAGCCAATGCGTGCGCTCAGCAACTCCAGCGCGGCCATGCCGGCCAGCGAGTTGCCCGCCGCGTTCAGCTCCGGCGACCACACGCACACGCTGAACTGCCCCGGTACGATGGCGACGATGCCGCCGCCCACGCCACTCTTGCCCGGCAACCCTACCCGGTAGGCGAAGTTGCCTGCCTCGTCATACAGGCCGCTGGTGGCCATGATCGAGTTCACCTGCTGGGTCTGGCGACGGCTGAGGATTTGCTGACCGCTGTGTTTGCAAAAGCCATCATTGGCCAGAAAGCAGAATGCCCGCGCCAGGTCCAGGCAATTCATGCGCAGTGCGCAGTAGCTGAAGTAACTGCGCAGCACCGTTTCCACCTCGTTGTGGAAGTTGCCAAACGACTGCATCAGGTAAGCCATGGCCGCATTGCGCGCGCGGAACTGATACTCCGAATCGGCGACGCGAGTGTCGATCTGGATGTGCGGGTTACCGGACAGGCGCCGGACGAAATCGCGCATCGACAAGGTTGGCGCAGCGAAGCGCGACTGGTTGATGTCGCAGATGACCAAGGCCCCTGCGTTGATGAACGGGTTGCGCGGGCGCCCGCGCTCGAACTCCAGCTGCACCAGCGAGTTGAATGGCTGGCCGGACGGCTCATGGCCAAGCCGCTCCCAGATCGCTTCACCCGAATGGCCTATCGCCTGAACCAGGCTGAACACCTTGGAAATGCTCTGCACCGAGAACGGTTCCAGGGCGTCGCCTGCACAGTAGTGACTGCCATCGTTGCTGTAGACGGCGATGCCCAGTTGCTTGGCCGGCACGTCGGCCAGCGCAGGAATGTAATCGGCAACTTTGCCCGTGCCGATCAAGGGGCGTACTTGTTCAAGGATCTCGTTCAACAGCGTTTGCATGGCGGGCCCTGGTTCAGTCCCCCTCGACGACGGCGGGGGTCGCATTCTTGACGCCGAGTGCGTGAAGGAAATCACACATTTGGCAACAAACTCCCCGTCGGCGCCGTGCGCCCTGCAAGGCGTGGGCTGCCGCCATGCTCAAGCCAGCGTCAGCTCAATGCCTCACGGCTGTGCTGGCCGTCGACCAAGCGCTGCAGCCCCAGCGGGTTGGCATTTTTCAGCGCATCGGGCAGCAGCGCATCGGGGTAGTCCTGGTAGCACACCGGGCGCAGGAAGCGGTCGATGGCCAAGGAGCCGACCGAGGTGCCACGGGCATCGGAGGTGGCCGGGTAGGGCCCACCATGCACCATCGCTTCGCACACTTCGACACCGGTGGGGTAACCGTTGAGCAGCAGGCGCCCTGCCTTGCGCTGCAGCAGCGGCACCAGCGTGGCGAACTGCTGGAGGTCTTGCGGCTCAGCGATCAGGGTGGCGGTGAGCTGCCCGTGCAGCGCTTGCACAGCGCGGCGAAGCTCGGCTTCGTCGGCGACTTCGACCAGTACCGTGGCAGGCCCGAACACTTCTTCCTGCAACAGTTCGTCACCGTTCAACAGCAGGCTCGCATCGGCCTGGAACAGCTGGGCCCAGGCTTGGTCGCCAACCTGCTCGGCACCGGCCAGGTGGCGCACGCCTGGGTGCTGGTGCAGGCGCTGCACGCCACTGGCATAGCTGCGCAAGGTGCCGGTATTGAGCATGGTTTGCGCGGGCTGGTCGGCCAGTTGCGCAGCCAGCGCCGCAGTGAAGGCGGTGAATGCCTCACCGGCAATGCCAATGACCAGCCCGGGGTTGGTGCAGAACTGCCCGCAGCCCAGCACCACCGACGCCGCCAGCGCCTCGGCCACCTGCTCGCCGCGCGCGCGCAACGCCGCGGGCAAGACCAGCACGGGGTTGATGCTGCTCATTTCAGCGAACACCGGAATCGGCTGCGGGCGTGCTGCCGCCAGGTCACACAGGGCCCGCCCGCCCTTGAGCGAACCGGTAAACCCCACCGCCTGGATGGCCGGGTGGCGCACCAACGCTTCACCCACACCGCTACCGTAGATCATGTTGAACACCCCGGCAGGCATGCCGGTCGCCTGCGCCGCCCGCTCGATAGCTTCGCCTACCTGCGCTGCCGTGGCCATATGGCCGCTGTGCGCCTTGACCACCACCGGGCAGCCAGCGGCCAACGCTGCTGCGGTGTCGCCGCCGGCAGTGGAGAACGCCAGGGGGAAGTTGCTGGCACCGAACACGGCTACCGGCCCTACGCCGGTACGGTATTGGCGCAAGTCCGGGCGTGGCAGTGGCTGCCGGTGTGGCTGGGCGCGGTCGATGCGCGCCGCCAGGTAATCGCCGCGGCGCAGTACCTTGGCGAACAGGCGCAGCTGATTGCTGGTTCGGCCGCGCTCGCCCTGGATGCGCGCAGCAGGCAAGGCCGTTTCGCGGCACACCGTGGCGATGAAGCTATCGCCCAACGCATCCAGCTGGTCGGCAATGGCATCGAGAAACTGCGCGCGACGCTCGGGCGCCATGCCGTTGTATTCGACGAATGCCGCTTCGGCGGCCTCGGCACCGGCAGCCACCTCGCCAGGGGTGGCCTGGGTGAAGACCCCCGGCAAGGCTTCGCCGGTGCGGGCATCGAAGCTTTGCAGGTGAACGCTGCCAGCAGCGCTGCGCTGGCCGCCAATGAAATTGCTTGCAGACATGGTTGACTCCTGTAACAAGAAAGAAGGCCTGGCCCTCACAGGCTTTTCACCAGCCCCGGGCGAACCTGCCCGGGCGCTGCGGCAATGCCGTTGCGCAGCGGCTGGCCAAAGGCGTCGAGGCTGATTTCGAAGGTATCGCCCGGTCGGGCCTGCACGCCGTCGGCGAACGACAGTGTGGCGGTGCCGAAATAGTGCACATGCACATCGCCAGGGCGCAGGAACTGGCCGTACTTGAAGTGGTGGTACTCCAGGTTCTCGAAGCTGTGGCACATGTTCTGCTCACCAGACAGGAACGGCTTGCTCCACAGCACCTGGCCATCGCGCAGAATGCAGCTGGTGCCTTCGAGGTGCGCTGGCAACGCCCCCAGGCGAAGCTCCGGGCCAAAACTGCAGGCGCGCAGTTTGGAATGCGCCAGGTAGAGGTAGTTGCGCCGCTCCAGCACATGGTCGGAAAACTCGTTGCCCAAGGCGTAGCCAAGACGGTACGGGGTATTGCCCGGGCCGATCAGGTACAGCCCGACCAGCTCTGGCTCCTCGCCGGCGTCTTCGGCAAAGGGCGGTAGCGGCAGGTCGGCGCCGGGGCGCACCACGATCGCGCCGTCGCCCTTGTAGAACCACTCCGGCTGCGCACCCTCCTCACCCGCTGGCGGCCGCCCGCCCGCCAGGCCCCACTGGAACATGCGCATGCTGTCGGTCAAGGTACCTTCGGCCTGTTGCTGGTGCATTTTGTCGCGGGTGGCGGCGCTGCCCAGGTGGGTCAGGCCGGTGCCGGTGACCAGGCAGTGCGCCGGGTCCGGGTGGTCCAAAGGTGGCAGCACACGGCCCTGGGCCAGCAAGGCCAGGTAGTCGTGCCGCTCACCCAGCCCCGCGGCCTGGACTTCACTGGCCAGATCGCGGCCTGCGGCAATGGCCTGCAAGGCCAGCTCACGGGTGCTGCTGGCGCCCAGCACTTCAAGGGCGTACTCGCCTTCCACCACGCCCACATGGCGTGCGCCGGCGGCGCTTTCAAATTGAATCAGTCGCATGGTTGATGTGCTCGCTTGTCGGTTGCAAAGTTCAGCGGGCGCCTTCGGCGGCCCGCGTGGAAGCCAGGCGTTGGCGACGCTCCAGGCGGTTGTAGACGACGCCGGTGAGCAGCACGCCGAACAGCATCACCACGGCAAGGAAATACAGCCCCGAAGACAACTGCCCGGTGTGTTCCTTGAGCGCGCCGATACCGAACGGCCCCAGATAGCCGCCAAGGTTGCCGATCGAGTTGATCAGGGCGATGCCTGCGGCTGCGCTGGCACCTGAAAAGAACCGCCCAGGCAGCGTCCAGAAGATGGCCGTGCAGGAAAACAGCGCAAACGCCACCACGCACAGCGCGGCCAACTGCAGCACCGGCACCGTCAGCCAGGCACTGAGGAACAGGCCTATGGCGCCCAGCGCACACAGCAGGCCCAGGTGCCCGTAGCGGTCGTTGAGGCGGTCGGAGCTGCGGGGCATGATCAACAGGCCGATGATGCCGAATAGGTAGGGCACCGCCGAAACGAAACCCGTGACCAGATCGCTGCCGCCAAACTGGTGGATCAGCGTTGGCAGCCATAAGCCGAGACCGTAGATGCTCAAGGTGACCGGCAGGTAGAACAGCGCCAGCAACAGCACGCGCCCATCCTTGAGCGCATGCAGCGGGTTGCCATGGCGGGTCTGGCCAAAATCACGCAGGTCGTTGGCCAGTTGCTCCTGTAGCCAACTGCGTTGTGCCTCGCTGAGCCAGCGCACCTGGGCAGGCCCGTCCGGCAGCAGGCGCAAGGTAGGCCAGGCGAGCAGCACCGCCGGGGTGCCGATGCAGATGAACAGCCACTGCCAGCCATGCAGGCCGTAGCTGCCTTCCAGCCCCAGCAGCGCGCCGGAAAGCGGCCCGGTGATCAGCATGGCCAGGGGCTGCGAGAGGATGAAAAAGCCCAGGATCTTGCCGCGATGCCGCACCGGATACCACTGCGTTATGTAGTACAGCACCCCCGGAAAGAAGCCCGCCTCGGCTGCGCCGAGCAAGAAGCGCATCACGTAGAAGCCATTGGGCCCGGTCACGAAGGCCATGCCGATGGTAATTGCACCCCACGTCACCAGGATGCGGGCGAACCAGCGTCGCGCGCCAAAGCGATCGAGCAGCAGGTTGCTCGGCACTTCGAACAGAAAATAGCCGATGAAGAACAGCCCGGCACCCAGGCCATAGGCTGCGTCACCCAGGCCGATGTCGGCGCCCATGTGCAGCTTGGCAAAACCCACCGCCGAACGATCGACGTAGGCCACCAGGTAAAGCAGAACCAGAAAAGGGATGAGTTTCAGTGTGATCAGGCGGACAAGCCGCTGCTCCTGAATCATGGCGATGTCTCCAATTGTTCTTGTAATGAGCACAGCACCCGGCCGGGGCTTTTTGGCAGACCGCTAACCTGGCGACAGGATCATATAGTAATACTATTTGGAACAACAAGCCTTCACATGCGCGATTTCACGCAGTACAGTTAGGCAATAGCCAACTAATAGTAATACTAATAAGGTCTCCCGATATGTCTGACGCCAAACGCCCCCTGCGCTCTGCCCAATGGTTCGGAACCGCCGACAAGAACGGCTTCATGTACCGCAGCTGGATGAAGAACCAGGGCATTCCGGACCATGAGTTCCAGGGCAAGCCGATCATCGGCATCTGCAACACCTGGTCGGAATTGACGCCGTGTAACGCGCACTTCCGCAAAATTGCCGAGCATGTGAAAAAGGGCGTGCTGGAGGCTGGCGGCTTCCCGGTGGAGTTCCCGGTGTTTTCCAGCGGCGAGTCCAACCTGCGCCCCACCGCCATGCTCACCCGCAACCTGGCGAGCATGGATGTGGAGGAAGCGATCCGCGGCAACCCGGTGGACGCCGTGGTGCTGCTGACAGGCTGCGACAAGACCACCCCAGCGCTGCTGATGGGCGCTGCCAGCTGCGATGTGCCGGCGATCGTGGTGACCGGCGGGCCGATGCTCAACGGCAAGCACAAGGGCAAGGACATTGGCGCCGGCACCATCGTCTGGCAGATGCACGAGGCCTACAAGGCCGGCCAGATCGACCTCAACGAGTTCCTTTCCGCCGAAGCTGGCATGTCGCGCTCGGCCGGCACCTGCAACACCATGGGCACCGCCTCGACCATGGCCTGCATGGCCGAGGCACTGGGCACCTCCCTGCCCCACAATGCCGCCATCCCGGCAGTGGATGCCCGCCGCTATGTCCTTGCCCACCTTTCCGGCATGCGCATTGTCGATATGGTTCGCGAAGACCTGCGCCTGTCGAAAATCCTCACCCGCGAAGCCTTCGAGAACGCGATTCGCGTCAACGCCGCCATCGGCGGCTCGACCAACGCCGTTATCCACCTGAAGGCGATTGCCGGGCGCATTGGCGTAGACCTGCAACTGGAAGACTGGACCCGCGTTGGCCGCGGGACACCGACCTTGGTCGACCTGCAGCCATCGGGTCGCTTCCTGATGGAAGAGTTCTATTACGCCGGTGGCTTGCCCGCGGTCATCCGCCGCCTGGGCGAACATGGCCTGCTGCCCAACCCCAGCGCGCTGACGGCCAACGGCAACAGCCTGTGGGCCAACTGCCAGGCCGCGCCGTTATATGACGAAGCAGTGATACGCCCGCTGGCCAACCCACTGGTGGCCGATGGCGGTATCTGCATCTTGCGTGGCAACCTGGCGCCCAAGGGCGCGGTGCTCAAACCGTCAGCCGCCACCCCGGCGCTGATGCAGCACCGTGGCCGCGCCGTGGTGTTCGAAAACTTCGAAGACTACAAGGCACGCATCAACGACCCAGAACTGGATGTAGACGCCAATTCGGTACTGGTGATGAAGTACTGCGGGCCCAAGGGCTACCCGGGCATGGCCGAAGTCGGCAACATGGGCCTGCCGGCGAAGTTGCTGGCCCAGGGCGTAACCGACATGGTGCGTATTTCGGACGCACGCATGAGCGGCACTGCCTACGGCACCGTGGTACTCCATGTGGCGCCCGAGGCCGCAGCAGGCGGGCCATTGGCCGCAGTGCAGGAAGGTGACTGGATCGAACTGGACTGCAAGGAGGGCCGGCTGCACCTGGATATCAGTGCCGAGGAACTGGCCGGCCGGCTGGCCGACCTGCAAGCCCCGCCGCAGTTGATCAACGGCGGGTATGCCAAGCTGTACCTGGACCATGTGATGCAGGCCGATGAAGGCTGCGATTTCGACTTCCTGGTGGGCTGCCGTGGGGCAGCGGTGCCCAAGCATTCACACTGACGAGCCGCACCCCGCCAATGAAGGAGCGGGCTCAGCCAAGTACACCGGCGAAGCCCGTTCCACCCACGCTATTTCCCGCCAACGAAGCCAACTGCTGCAACCTGGCCAAACGGCCGCCGGCCCATCCACTGATGCTATGATGCTCTCCCCCGCTTGAAGGACCACCCGCGCCCCCCATGAATTACCGCCAGCCCTCCACGCGCAAGAGCATGCACACCACTCTGGTACAGGACCTCGGCCTGCAGATCGTCTCCGGTCAACTGGCGCCCGGGCAGAAGCTGCCCAACGAGGCCAGCCTGTGCGAAAGCTACGCGATCAGCCGGCCGGTGTTCCGCGAAGCGATGCGCGCGCTGACTGCCAAAGGCCTGGTCGAAGCCCGCCCGCGGGTCGGTACCCTGGTGCGGCCACGCCATGACTGGCACATGCTTGACCCAGACGTGCTGCACTGGCTGATGCAGGCCACGCCGCAGAAGGACTTTTTCAATACCTTGTCCAGCGTACGCTGGGTCATCGAGCCCGCTGCCGCCGCGCTGGCCGCCACCAACGCTACGGCCGAAGATGTGCAGTCGATCAGCGAAGCGTATCAACGCATGGAAGCCGCGCGCACCCATGAAGAGCGGCTGCAACCGGACCTGGACTTTCACGCACGCATCGCCGACGCCACCCACAATGACCTGCTGGCCTACCTGTGCAACATGTTGTCCATGGCCCTGCGCGAATCGGTGCGCTATTCCAACCAGCGGCCAAACTTCGACCAGCTCGCCCTGCCCCGGCACAAGGCCATTTTGACCGCCATCCAGAACGGCGACGCACTCGGTGCACGCCATGCCTCGCTGGTACAGCTTGAGGATGCCCGCGTGGCACTGAGCAAAGTATTGGGGCAGGACCCGACCAGCTAAGGCAGAAGGCCGCCGGGTGCTTATTGCAGGGCGGCCTTGAGGGGCACGGCAGACACCCCTGTTTCGGCTATCTGCCGCGCACGCATGCTGCCCCAGGCCAAGGCACGAACCAATGAGCGCTTCGGCCAGTCGTCGTAGGCCTCTTCGTGCAATGCCATCCCGGAACGGGCATACACCCCCAGGAACAGCTGCGTGGTCCCCCCGCGCGAAAGCCTGACCTGTACATCTATCCGGCTGCCGTCTGCCAGGGTTTCTTCATGGCTGCGATGGTTCAGCGCAGGGTCGACCCACGCCCAGTACACGTTACCCCTCATCCGCATAGCGCCTCCAGCGATCGAAATTGGCCGTACCCCAAGCCGTGCGGCTTACCCTACTTTGGGATTAAACCGATACAACTGGATCGACCGCCGAGCGTGCGTATGTGCTGCAATTATTTATGAGCCGCATTTGCCATGAACTACCGTCAATTGGGCTGGGTGCGCTGCGTGCACGCTCAGCCCTGGCAACCTGCAGGGGCCAATGATGAACAAGATAGGAGAAAGATGAGACCAGGCGCGATGCCGCTGCGCGGGCGCAACTAAGCGGTCAACGCAGGCAATTGGCTTGATAGCAGCTCAGCGGCCGTAGTATTGAGAATGGCTGGGCTCAGCTTGTCTCTGAGGACCCACTTGCAGGCCACGATCTCATTGCGAGCCACGGGTTTTTCCTGATCATCGACATGCGTAGTGAACACATGGTGAATGGTCGACCCCAACTGTAGGGTGCACAGGTGAAAGAGACCGTGGCTCTCGATGGACGTTTCTTCTTGCAGCTCCCGCGCAGCCGCTGCCACAGGCGACTCGCCCGGTTCGATAGCGCCGCCGGGGAAGTTCCACTTTCCGCTTTTTTTCCGTACCAGCAAGATCCTGCCGCTTCGCAGGCAGAGGACCGTTGCCCTGTCTTTGATCTTGGCTCCGCGCGCCTTCTTGTCCCGCATACACACACTCAGCTCGTCAGTAGGTCCATGCCCGTATCGTTCTAGCCAATAGAGACTTGCTTCCTGAAGACTCACTTTGGGGACGACTCGTTCACCCTGAACGGCACAAATCACACGCTGAGCACTTTATTTTCACCTCAATTTCACGCTTGCAGAGGGACAATCAAGCCATCCCCATGTGAAGCACCTCTAGCCCGACTAGCAGCGGGCTTTCTTTTGCCTGCGAGAAACACAATGCCTTCGGTGTCGAATGAGTCAAAGGCAGTGTCGGCTACCAGTTTTGCAGTTTGAATGAACCTGAGGCAGGCGCGAACGGCCGCAGTACACCACTGCGGCCGTCTCGACGCTGGATAGATTAGGATCTGCCGCGGATGGCCTCGAGGCGATCCCGACCAGCCTGTGTGATGGCGTTCTCCCCTTCATCGCTGATGCGATACCGGCCAGACGCCATCTTGGCGATTGTGAACTGGACCAGACCGCTTTCGGATAGGGCTTCGCCCGCTTCGAAGCTCATTGCCTGTTCCAGGTCGAAGATTTTGATCTCTCCGATTTTGTAGCGGGCGAAGGCTACCAGAGCGTTATCCAATGCTTGTTGGCTGATCTTTCGAGCGACTTCCATTCGACCTCCCAGGTCATGAGAGTCCCGGTCCGTGGGATTGGCGACAACGCACCGGGGGGTTGTTGAAGGCGGACCGTACTATGCCATCAGGGAAGTCGCTACTGGCTTTGCATCCAGGCTGGATGGGTGGGCAGGTCGTGGACGCCGCGCTACGAACAGCCCCGCCTCACTTCCACGTTCAAACACAACGGGCCGTCAAAGCAATACATCGGCGTTTTTGCCGAACGAATGCCTGTAGCCCCGGCAGAACGCCCCCCACTCTTCGCCATCCCAGCCTGACCGACGCTTGACCTGCCGCAAGTCATGGCGGGCGGCCTGTTTGGCGCTGAAGCGCCTCCTGGCCTTTTCCAGGTCTAGCAAGGCGACAATCACGCCTGGCGCCCTGAAATCGACGAAGACATGTTTCAGATACAAGCAACCGTGCTGCCACTTTCCAAGATTCAGCTTGCCAAGTGCTCGGCCATACGCTTCAAGGATTTCGAGATAGCGATGATGCCCTAGCGTGTTTTCCAGCTGCCGGGCACGGAAGTCTTCGAGCGACACATAGCCCTCCAGCGCCGCCGTGACCATCACGGCCTGCCACTCTCCCTGGTGTTTATGAATATGGCTGTACACAAGCTCGGGCGTACCCACGCCCAGCGCTGCGGCGGCACGCACAGCCTTTGCCTCGCGTGCAACGGTTGGGTGGCCGAAAGGGTGACGCAGGCTTCGATAGACATGCCCGACTTGCTGCTTTTTATAGAACGTCAGCCCGCCCAGCTCCACCCGTAACACACCGCTCTCACCTCCCCTGCGGACATTAGGCGGCTCTACCCACACGCCGGGAGCGTTGAGAACATCAGCCAGCAGTAACTCGCCAAGCTTCACATCGGTCGGATTTGCAGTCACGGAACACCTTCACGCTTGGCGCCAATTTGGCTGAAATATCTTGAAAACAAAAGTGAAAGTATATGGAAACCGAAGGGAAATCAGGGTGGCAGAACTGACACAACACCTATCCATTCGGCCAACACTTACGAGCTGCGGCTGGAGAGCTCGAGGCCTGTGCAGCATGCGCTTGCTTGCGAGCGATGAAGCCAGACCAGGCCCTGGAGGTTCGATCGCGGCCAAATCACATCGTTCAGGTGGCGTGCCTATCCGACCTTGCGTGGCGACCGGACCGCAAAGCGGTCGCCAGCTCTCCAACGCCGTTCAGCAATCCCAGACTCAAGAAAAAATCAGCATTTCTGACAAAAATTCCGTTTCGCTCCCACCCCCGCCAAACACCACCAAGCCAACCTTGCTGCAGCTTCACGGCTTCATCAGCGGCTCGATGCCGATCCATTTCTTCGCCGGGTGATAACACAACTGCAGTGGCGGAATCGCCACTGTGCGCCCCTGCACCTGCAAGCTGCCCAGGTGAATGGTCCACTTGGAATCAGCGTTCAGCTTGTCCGTCTGGAAGATCACATACGCCGAGCCGTAGCGCTTGTTGTTGGTGAGCTTGGGAATCATCCGGTGCACTTCATCGCTGTTGATGTCGTACGGGGAAGGCCTGGCAGCCCGCTCATTCACTGAGGGATAGTCGTAGATATCGTTGCGGCCCACGTACACCTCGGGCCGCGCATTCAGGCGCGAGCCGTCTTCGAAAATGATGTAGGCCTGGCGGCTGTCGTACAGCACCGGAATCGGCGGTTCACCACGTTTTGAGTCGGTGGACGGACGCTGGCGGTCCTTGTTGTAGGCGATCATCTGCACGAAGAATTCTGGGCGTGGGTATTCCTCGCCTGGGTACTGCACGTGCAGGCCTTGCTCGTAGCGCTTTTGACCTCACTGTGCCGCGTGGTCGTAGAGGTAGGTTTCCAAGTAGAGGGTGGTTTCGCCCTGCGGGCCTGGCACTTTGAACTGGAACTCGGATTCGCAAAGGTCCGCGTAGGCGACGCGTTCGCGTTTCCAAGGGAGGCACGCGGTGAGTGAGGCTGTGGCCAGCAACAGCAGGAGGGAGGTGGCGCGCTTGAGGTTGGTCACGACCTGCCTTGGTCTGGGTGCGATGGAGAGCAGTTTCGGGGGATTCGAGGGCGGAAGTCCATCGTGACCGTTTGCCATCATGGGAACATGATTGGATACAGGGATGGGTGGGGGGTTTGCTTTTAGAGAGGTTTGTTGGGTTGGCAGAGCAGTTAACACAGCGAAAATTGACAGCAAATTCGGGGAAAGCATCAGAAAAAAGAACTTCCTTGTAGGGCATTTCCCAAAGATACTCGCTGCGCCTGATTTTCGTTGCACACGCTAATCTTGAGCCCTAGTCTCGACCCGTCGCTATCAAATGGCGGCACGGTTTTGACAGACCGTGGTTCACTGAGAGCATGCGCAATGCCAGTTATGGCAGCTGTGCGTGGGGCACCTTTGTGTGCGCCGGGATTCTCAGTGCCCCCGGTCTGTCAACCCACAAACAGCTGCCACCCCTCCGTTTGACAGCGGGTTTGCGGCAGCCCTTAAGGCACTGAGAGGGTTTATGCTGAAAATAGTCCCTGATCCACCGCACAAAGTTCTTTCTCTTGAAGACGCCCTGATCCAAGCCACGGAATACGCGCTATGCGCTGCGACCGTTGTGCATCAAGCAATACTGCTGCAGCCCAAGTCGCCAGTCTCGATTCTGATGATGACCTCGATGCATGAACTGGAGACGCTGCGCGCTTTGCTTGAGTCCGCGTTGGCTCAGCTGCAGGTGCCCGCCGAGTCCAGCACTTCGCACTGAGGCCTAACTATTGTGTCGCCTGGGCATGATCCATCACCGGCAAGCCAACTCCCGACAGTTAACTGACCTAAGTCGCAGGCTTTGGCGCTTGTGAACAGGTGTGGAGATTGCTGGCAATAAGGCCAGCCTAGGTACTTGAGATTTTGGGGAGATCGAACAATGTCTACAGAAGAAACCAGATTCACCGTTGGCAAAACTACCTTTTACCAAGGTGCAAACGAAACCCATCCCCTTTTCCGCATCGAAGCTGGCATCCCCTGCCAGAGCGCCCGTGAGCAGGCCTCGGAACTGATGGGTTATGCACGGGATATGACCTTGGACGGTTTGATGGAAGACAAACCGCAGCTGATATGGGCTTCGCACTATCTATGCGCTTTGGCCAAAGCGCTAATGGATGATGCAGAGTTGGGGATGATGAAGGACTGCTAGCAATTCGAAGTATGATATCACTCCATGTGGAGGCGGCCTGCATCGCAGAGCGCCGCACGGCCGCCCCATAAACTATCAGGAATAGGAGTGACCAACTATCGAATGGCTGAATCAACCATCCAATAGCGCACTCTCTTTGCTGTTGCCCCTCAACGCCACATCAAAAATTTTGATCTGGTAACGATAACGATCCGCGAGACACCCCAAAAACATCGTCGCTACTGAGCCCCCCCAAACCAATGCAATACTGTATCGCCAAAATTGTCTAGACTGGAGCCTGCTGCGACTGTCCGGCCAACCCAGTCCAAACCACCAAATTCGCCGACAAATGAGTAGTAGGTTGTTAGCAGAACAACCATCGCTGTTTTCTCAGCATTAAATCGGCCCGAAGTAATATTTATCCGATTAACTCTCCTTCCCCGCCACAATCTTTAATTTCAATATAGTAAATAAAATGAAGTATGCCCCACTAGAAAAAATTCCCGTGGTATTCCCTAGACCTAGAGAACCCGGATCGATTAAGAAACTCCCCACGCCCCAAGTGTGTTAACTCGTTCATTGAGCCCTGTACAGTGACGGGGCTTTTCAGGTGGGAAAGCTGAATCACTAACTGAACGCCCCTGCGGTAAATGTCTACGCCAATTTCAGACTTTTCCTAGCCAAGATCAAGGCAGCAAGCCCTTTCAGCCCGCAAACAAAGGTTTATTTGCCCATTGCGGGCGCTCACCCCACACCCTCAACAACACTCAAAAATATTTCTACGTTTTTTACACTCTCTCCAACTTCAGCAACGATACGCAAGGCGACAAAAAACATCCCAACCAAGTTTAGACTTAGAAAGTTAACAGCCTGCATAGGCGACGATGCTACTAGCGAGGCCGTGTGCACCAATCAAGCATCCGGCAGAAAATTTAGTACGCAGAAACTCAACTGCGATCCAAAGTGCCACTCATTAACTTTATTGAATTTTATATCGAGACGCACCATACTAAACAACAGTAAGCCTATGGAAAGTCAGCTTTGAATAACATGATACAGGGCGGACAGTATCCAAAACCTACAAGCCAAACCCTAAGATACTCTAAGAAACTGGCACTATCGGGGAAAATCAGGCACTATGTCGCTTCATGCAGCCCTTGGAGAAAGTCATGAGCAATAGCTTCTTCTACACCGGAATCGAGAGCACTGCCGAAAACAACAAGATAATCGAGTTAATTGAGCAAGCTTCGAAAAAACTAAACGCGCAAATTTATCTCGTTCGAAAACAACTAGGCGAGGACCAGGAAGAGTATAGCTATACCAAATCATTAGTCATACTGGCACCAAAACACAAGATCATTTTGGTTGACTATGGAAATGACGAAGATTCCATGGCGGAATTTCATGAAGATTTTATAGAGGACCTGAGCGCTTTATCACATAAATATAGATACAAAAAAATAATCGGAAGAACTAGAGACTGGGAGAGTCTGATAGTGTGCGAGTCTGTTGATAATGAGCAGCTCACTCTAAAACAGGTTCTCACCATGCTCGAGAACAACTCTCTGGAAGATGCTAAAGACAAAAAACATGCTGAGCTCCTCATCTCTCTCCTTATCGGAAGCGTCAATGATATTGACCGTATAAAAAGCGGGGTTCCGGACAATGTACTCGACAAAGTCAAACAAAAAATTCTTCTATTCGATGGCGATCAGACCAAATTTATTTATGATACCCCTGACAAAAAGCTAATCCGAATCCAAGGCTTATCTGGCACAGGAAAAACCGAGCTACTCCTTCATAAATTAAAAGAACTTTATCTTGCAACCAATGGCAAAATTTACTTTGCCTGCCACAATAAAATATTAGCAGCAAGCTTGCGCAATCGGATACCTGAGTTCTTCAACTTTATGAAAGTTGAAGAACAAATCGAGTGGAACCAACGGCTATGGTGTACTAATGCCTGGGGCAGCCGAAGTGACAGAAACTCTGGTTTATATTCATACATTTGTAGAGCTTACGAAATTGAATTTTATTCCTACGGTGCTGTGCCAAATTTTGAAATTGCTTGCCGGTTCGCTATCAGAGACCTTAAAGCGAAATTTGGGAGTAAGATAGAGCCAATCTTGGACTATGTTCTCATTGATGAAAGTCAAGATTTTTCGTTGGCGTTCTTTGAGCTCTGCACATTCATTACAAAAAACACAGTATATGTCGCTGGGGATATTTTCCAAAGTATCTTTGACGCCGCTCGCGTAGAAGTTGCAGAATCTGACTACTTGTTAAGTAAATGCTACCGAACTGACCCAAGAACGCTGATGGCAGCACACGCGCTGGGCATGGGATTGTTCGAAGAAACTAAACTACAATGGCTTGATGATCAACAGTGGGGTATCTGTGGTTACTTGGTAAATAAAGAGCCGCTACATAATGGCCGTATTAAAAAGTACCGCCTCACTCGAGAGCCACTCAGTAGATTTGAAGATGTGGACACTAGTGATAGCCTCAAAATCGTACACACTGGTAACTCGGTAGACGAACAAGTAAAAGGAATCATTGATGCCCTGGAAATAATCAAACGCGAGAACCCCACCGCAACAGAGGAGGACATCGGTGTAATATTTTTGGACAGCTCAAGGAATTTCTACAGGACAGTAGACGTCTTACAGCGTAAAATTTATGATCATTTTTCTTGGAATGTAAATAAGGCCTACGACTCTAAAGAAAAAACTAATGGAGAGCTATTCGTCAGCAACCGAAATAATGTAAAAGGACTAGAGTTTCCGTTCGTTATCTGTGTAGCTGACGTAATTACGAAAAGCCTTGGCTTACGTAATTCACTATATATGAGCATGACTCGTTCCTTTATTCAGACCTATCTCCTCCTCGATGCCACTCAAAATTCCGAGCTACTAAAACAGATTACTCCTGGTATTGAAGCAATTAAGGCCAGTGGCATTATGGAAGTAATCGAGCCGAGCGAAGAAGAAAAGCGTCAAATTCAAATGACTATTGCTCAGAGTTCTAAAAAACGGACGTTTGAACAAGTGTTCTTAGAAATTTATGAACGGCTAAATATCTCTGACGAGCATAAAAATACGCTGATGGAGATGGCATCAACTATTTTAAAAAAGCAATTCAAGCTGCTGGATGAGGTCGAGTTTGAAGCTAAACTTTCAGAATTTCTGACGACTAACTCAGATTATTTCTAAAATGAAAATTTACAAATTCAAAATGTCAGTATATTTGTCCGATCATATTTTCAAGCCATGTAGAAGCCGGACTAAATCGATACTAAATACCATTGAAATTCTTAGAGAAAT
The DNA here is from genome assembly GCF_043106615.1 of Pseudomonas sp. CJQ_9. Classification (NCBI taxonomy): domain Bacteria; kingdom Pseudomonadati; phylum Pseudomonadota; class Gammaproteobacteria; order Pseudomonadales; family Pseudomonadaceae; genus Pseudomonas; species Pseudomonas sp. CJQ_9. The sequence continues at coordinate 33,057 of NZ_JBICMS010000069.1, forward strand.
TTTGATCACTCCACAATCCCCAGGAGCGGATTTTGACTTAGTAGTAGCTACGGGAAAGTTTCAAAGAATCTTCTTAATTTCAAACAATAAAATCTATTCGGTTGGTTTCCCTTACCAGATACAAGAGAGCAAAGATGGTTACGTTAGCATCTATTATGATGGTGATTCCGAGATCACAAATAGTCTTCTAGCATCAGCTGAAACTTTAATAAAGCAACATTTACAGGAAATCGATAGTGATTTCTCGGCTTTCTTTGACACAATGATGGAAGAGCTAGGTAATGACAATTTTGCTTGGAAGTTCCTTCTGAAAATCGTCATGCAAGAAGATAGCTATTTGAGGTATGACCTCGATGAAAAGCACGCTGACGACCGAGAAAAAAAGGATCCCGAAAGTCTTATAGCGCCTAGAATCATAAAGCACCCACTTCATCATATCGATGTTTTTTATAATCCCGCCCATACATTTAAAATCGGATTGAGTGGACCTATCGATCTAGACGGAATCTTAGATATATTAGACCCCAACACCAAATGTAGAATGTTAGGAAACTAATATAAACCTACAAAATATAACGATTCTTAAATGTAATTTAGACCGGATTAAGCTGGCACTCGCACCAGCTATGTGCCAGCCACTTGACAACACAATAGATATTCAAGCGTACATATCCCAGTCAACCTAGGCATCAGATATGATCGCATAACGATGACACCCATTTAATATAAAGACAATCATGTCTTGGCAAGATTCTTATAGCTCCTGTAAAGCTTACTGACACGACAGTCTATACGGCCATTCAAAAACCCAAACAATCATTAACAATGAATTGACGTCGAATAACCTGATACTGCAAATCTGAAATGCTACGCACTCGGTATCCAGCGTTAAAGCACTTAACCAAACTACAAACTTGAGAACCGACATCTAACCTATTCAGAATCAAGTAAAATCTGGCACTCCTTGCTATACCCTTAGTAGCCTAGCAGTGTTTGTAACGCCTTGTAGGAGTTATTTCTGATTTGTTTTGCCTCGGAATAATCCGTTAAAACGCCATCCTCATGAATAATGCCGTTCAAACGAATCAAATCCTTATTAAATGAATTAAGAGATGTTCTGGTTGCTCTTCGCACATCATCCGGCAAAACTTCTGGATTAGAAAGAATCCAGCTAAACATTAGGCTAAGCGGGGGAGTGAAATCCCTTTTCTGAGAAGCACTGAAAGGTCTGCCTTGCTCAGCTTGCTCTTCAAAGTACTTATCTTTTACAGCAGAGTACTTAGAGTGCCTGATCAAAAAATCACGCAGGGCAGCTTCAAACAATACACGGAGAAGAACCATAGCTGTATACGGATGCTCTTTTATAGATATCTCTTTAGCTTCACTCACTAACGAAGCTAAACGAGGAGAGCGAGATATCGTCCCCACATCATATAGTAGAAAATCCATTTCCTTTGTATGAATTAGAGGCCTCGTTTTGACATCAGTTGCCTCCCGACTGCCAGCCGCCGGGCGACTTCCACTACCCGGTTTTGCACTGCCACCTCCTTCCCCCTTACTGCCGGCAGCTGAAGCAGCGGTAGGCCCATTATCTTTCTTCCGCGCACGTCGATTTCGACTACGATAGTCATCGGCCATCTCTTTCAAGACAGACAAAACCTCAATATGCGCGCTATTATTTAAATTAATGCCTGTCTTCTTACTATCCCAAGGCAAGAGCGATGGATCTTCACTCACATAATAAGCCCATCCTAGAAACCCATGATATTCATTGTGCCAGCTCGTAGCCCAACCAGAAATCTTAGTTTTGTCCGCAACCAAAATTATGCGATCATTACAAACAAGATACCAACCATACTCGTCCGTTAGGTCCTTGATTACATCTTTAAAATCATCATAGTCTGAATCCACACCTTTGATCCGGTAACTGTGATGCAATCCAGCCTCGAGGTATACTTTGACGCCTGAAGAGGTCAGACATTTTTGCTTACGCTTAGGTAAAATCTCAATGTCTCTTATTTTTGGTCCAAACTTTCCAACCAAAACATCATTAACCTTTATCCTTAGGCCTTTTCTGCAAAAAATTGCATAACGAATTTTTATTTCTTTTTGCAGTGCATCAAGCCAAACATCGGAACCCAACTCTGAAAAAACTTCCTGCTTTATATCACGAATAATCAGCTGATTCTGCTTTTGCCCTAGGCTGCTTAGCCTTCTCGCATAAAGCGTTGATTCACCCTTGACAGACTTCCTTACTTTATCTTCGTCAAATTCCAGATGAAATCTGACATCGCCATCATCTGTAGTAAGAGCTGCAGATAAGCCCAATTTAAAAATAGCGCGGTTAAGACCGATACCGAAATGACCGATTCCGTATCGGTGGGAAGATTTAGACCCAACAGAAAACGCTCGTTTAGATAATGACTCTTCATCTATTCCAGAGCAATTATCAGATATTGAAACTTGCTCTGGAGAAACATTTACAAGTATCTCAAACCCTCTATAAGACGATGGCAGTCCATGCTTATCGAATTTAACATCCGATCTTTTTAAAATTTCTTTCCTAGCAGCATCAATCGCGTTATCAATCAAGTCATAAATGCATTCGATTGTCGCAACATCAGAAGTCAATCCTCTGATGATGTAATCGGGATCGGCGGAGAAGTTGATTGCAAGATCACCCATACCCATTCGAACCTCCTATATCATGCGGCAATACTATGACAAATTTTTTTCTTGATAATACTCAACAAGTGCTCTGACATTAATGGCGATACGCTATTACCAATCATCCTGAAGGAATGCCAAATGGTAGGATGAAACAGGAACCAATCAGGAAAGCCTTGAAGACGAGCCGCTTCCCTCACTGTGATTACTCGCGGTTCCGTTGGGTGGATTGGTCGCATCGCTTGATAGCTTCCTTTGTCGCTCCCGGTACCAGCGCGCAGTGTAGGACAATACCCACCCCAGGATAAGCGAGGATATCGACTAATGGGTTCAATTTTGCCCTGCGGAGTCTCTCCGAATCGTTCAATCACCGGCATAGTATGTTTTGTGCTCATCAGTCCAGACAATCGGCCATGTATAAAATGGGATAACGCAAGCTCAGCCCCTACGCCCTTAGGTGGAATTGCGGACATCTTACTCGCATATCTTGATATCTTGCCCCTGTCTTCGGGATAAGATTGAAATGTGAATATATTTCCCCCTTTAGCTACATCAATAGTGGGCGAAGGCAAATCTGATATTGCATCCTTAACAGTCGTTGGCGTCAAATTCAAAGAAGCCAGAATCTCTTGTAGAGACAGGCGGTCCATCGAGGATGGATCAATCCCAATAACAACTACTCGCTTCCTTGAGGTTGCCGCACCGCAATCAAGGGCATTGAGCATGAATGGCCCAATCACGTCATAAAAACTCGGAATCTCATTCAAAGCAGACTCTAAAACCTGTCTATTGCAAGTGTCGAGAATACCTTCGACATTTTCCATCAGGAAGAATCGCGGCTTTAGAAGCCTAATTTGACGAATAAAATGTCCTACTAATTCGTTTCTGGGATCTTTTGGCTCACGCCGACCTATGCGACTGAAACCTTGACAAGGAGGGCCACCAATAATGCCATCAGGCCGTAGATTACCGATTGTAGACTGCCAGAATTCCCGAGTCAGTGTGGATATATCTGCGTTAAGAACGTTTGTTGCCGGAAAATTCAATCTGTAAGCAGATTGAAGATTAGGATCAACATCAATTGCAACGAGTGAACCAAAGCCACTTAGTTCAGCTCCCAACCCCAACCCCCCGCAACCGCTAAAGAGATCTATAACTGTAGGTCTATTTAACACTAGATGTCACCCTGAAAACGAGCAGGAGAGCGAAGAAGCCCCTCCAGTTGCATAAAACTATCCTCCAAACTAGCATATTTCAACATATCGAGCGAGCAGTGAGAGCGACACACTAAAATCACATTACCGAACACACAAAAAAGCCCAGTCGTCACCGACTGGGCTTTTTCGTTTCAATAATGGTCGGGACGGAGTGATTCGAACACTCGACCCCTTGCACCCCATGCAAGTGCGCTACCGGGCTGCGCTACGCCCCGACTGGGCTTGAAGCATGTTCTCAATACTGCCGAGAACGTTGAAGAATGTACCCTAACCCTCTGATAAATGAAAGCTTTTTCTCAAAAAAATTTTCACTCACCAGAAAAGCCTAAGCTCACTTCTTCAACACCACCAGCACATCCTCCAATTCGACAATCATCTGCCGGATCAGCTGCTTGTACTGGCTCGAATCATCTTTAGCCTCATCACTGGAGAGCCGCAACCGCGCCCCGCCAATGGTGAACCCCTGCTCATACAGCAGCGCGCGAATCTGCCGGATCATCAGCACGTCTTGCCGCTGATAATACCGCCGGTTCCCCCGCCGCTTCACAGGGTTGAGCTGGTCAAACTCCTGCTCCCAATACCGCAGCACGTGTGGCTTTACGGCACACAACTCGCTCACTTCACCAATGGTGAAGTAGCGTTTGCCCGGTATGGGGGGCAGTTCGTCGTTATGGCTTGGTTCCAGCATAGGCCTCAACCCGGGCCTTCAACTTCTGCCCTGGACGAAAGGTGACGACGCGCCGTGCGGTGATCGGGATTTCTTCCCCAGTCTTGGGGTTGCGGCCCGGCCGCTGGCGTTTGTCGCGAAGGTCGAAGTTGCCGAAACCGGACAGCTTGACCTGCTCGTTCTCTTCAAGTGCGTGCCGAATTTCTTCGAAAAACAGCTCGACCAGCTCCTTGGCCTCACGCTTGTTAAGCCCCAGCTCCTCGTACAGCCTTTCGGCCATCTCAGCTTTCGTCAGAGCACCCATGCCGTTATTTCCTTAACGTGGTGTTCAACCTTTGTTCGAGCGAGGTGAGGATGTTTTGCAGGGTAGTGTTCACCTCATCGTCGTTAAGAGTGCGCGATGGATGCTGCCAGGTCAAGCCGACGGCCAGGCTTTTTCTATCAGGATCAATACCTTTACCCTGGTAGACATCAAACAGCCTGAGGTCTGTGAGCCATTCGCCTGCATTGTCACGAATTAATTCAAGCACCGCGCTGGCTGCCACGTCACGGCCGGCGATCAAGGCCAGGTCACGACGGGTTTCCGGGAACTTGGACAGTTCGCTGAATTTCGGCAGGCGGCCTTGGACCACGTCGCCCAGCACCAGCTCGAACAGGAACACCGGGCGGTCCAGGTCCAGGGCTTTGGCCAGCTCTGGGTGGATGGCGCCGAGGTAACCGACCAGCTTGCCGTCGCGCTCAATGGCGGCGGTCTGGCCTGGGTGCAGGGCTGGGTGCTTGCCGGCGCTGAAGGTGAAGTCGCTCAGGGCACCGGAATAACCCAGCAAGGCTTCCACGTCGGCTTTAACGTCGAAGAAATCGACGCCGTCGCGGCCGTTCGCCCAGCCTTCTGGCAGGCGGCTGCCGGTGACCACGCCAGCGATCATTGGCTGCTGCTGCAGGTCACCCAGCTGGCCGACGAAGCGCAGGCCGCTTTCGAACAGGCGCACGCGGTCTTGCTGGCGGTTCAGGTTGTGCTGCAGGGCTTTGACCAGGCCCGGCCACAGCGAAGCACGCATGGCGGCCATGTCGCTGGAAATGGGGTTGGCCAGCAGCAGCGGCTCTACGCCCGGGCTGAACAGTTCGAACAGTTTCGGGTCGATGAAGCTGTAGGTGATGGCTTCCTGGTAACCGCGGGCAACCAGCAGGCGGCGCAGGGTCGGCAGGTCACCGCGGGTTTCCGGCTTGCCCTGTGGCGCCAGGCGCGCTTGCGGGTAGCGGACCGGCAGGTTGTTGTAGCCGTACAGGCGGGCCAGTTCTTCGATCAGGTCCACTTCCAGGCTGATGTCGAAGCGGTGGCTTGGTACGGTGACGGTCCACTCCCCTTCGGCTGCCTTGCTGGTGGTCAGTTCCAGGGCGTTGAGCAGTTGCTCGACCTGGGCTGGGTCCATTTCCATGCCAAGCATCTGGGTGATGCGTTCGGCGCGCAGGGTAACCGGGGCCACCTGCGGCAGGTGCTGCTCGCTGACCGCTTCGACGACCGGGCCGGCTTCGCCGCCGACGATGTCAAGCAGCAGCTGGGTGGCGCGTTCCATGGCTTCGCGGGCCAGGTGCGAGTCGACGCCGCGCTCGTAGCGGTGCGAGGCATCGGTGTGCAGGCCGTAGGAACGGGCTTTACCGGCAACGGAAATCGGCTCGAAGAAGGCACTTTCCAGGAACAGGTCGCGGGTTTTTTCGGTGTTTACACCGCTGTGCTCACCACCCATGACGCCGGCGATGGCCAAGGCCCGGGTGTGGTCGGCGATCACCAGGGTGTCGGCGCGCAGGGCCACTTCCTGGCCGTCGAGCAGAACGAGCTTTTCGCCCTCTTCGGCCATGCGTACGCGAATACCGCCGTTGATTTCTGCCAGGTCGAAGGCGTGCATCGGCTGGCCGAGTTCGAGCATCACGTAGTTGGTGACGTCTACGGCGGCGTCGATGCTGCGCACGTCGCTGCGGCGCAGGCGCTCGACCATCCACAGCGGGGTTGGCTTGCTCAGGTCGACGTTACGGATAACGCGGCCCAGGTAGCGCGGGCAAGCAGCCGGGGCGCTGACGTCGACCGGGCGCACTTCGTCGTGGGCCGGTGGTACGGCAGGCACTACCGGGCGGCTGACCGGGGTGTCGTACAGGGCGCTGACGTCACGCGCCAGGCCGGCGATGGACAGGCAGTCACCGCGGTTCGGCGTAAGGCCGATTTCGATGCTGGCGTCGTCCAGGCTCAGGTAGGTACGAATGTTCTCGCCTACCGGGGCATCGGCTGCCAGTTCCAACAGGCCGTCGTTTTCTTCGCTGATTTCCAGCTCGGCAGCCGAGCACAGCATGCCGAAGGACTCGACACCACGCAGCTTGGCCTTCTTGATCTTGAAGTCGCCAGATAGCTCGGCGCCGATCATGGCGAATGGCACCTTGATGCCTGGGCGGGCGTTAGGGGCGCCGCACACGACCTGGAAGGTTTCCTGGCCGTTGGTTACCTGGCACACGCGCAGCTTGTCGGCGTCCGGGTGTTGTTCGGTGGCCAGGATCTCGCCTACCACGATGCCGCTGAACTGGCCGGCAGCGGGGGTAACGCTGTCGACTTCAAGGCCGGCCATGGACAGGCGGGCAACCAGTTCGTCACGAGAGACTTGCGGGTTTACCCAACCGCGCAGCCACTGTTCACTGAATTTCATGCTGTTCTCCTGAAAGTTGCGTCGATTGGGCCTAGCGGAATTGCGCCAGGAACCGCAGGTCGTTGTCGAAGAACAGACGCAAATCGTTGACGCCATAGCGCAGCATGGCCAGGCGCTCGGCCCCCATGCCAAAGGCGAAGCCCTGGAACGCTTCCGGGTCGATACCAGACATGCGCAGCACGTTCGGGTGGACCATGCCGCAACCCATCACTTCCAGCCAGCCGGTTTGCTTGCACACCCGGCAGCCGTTGCCGGAGCACATCACGCACTGGATATCGACTTCGGCGGACGGCTCGGTGAAGGGGAAGAACGATGGGCGGAAACGCACCGCCAGTTCTTTCTCGAAGAACACGCGCAGGAATTCTTCGATGGTGCCCTTGAGGTCGGCGAAGTTGATGTCGCGGTCGATCAGCAGGCCTTCGACCTGGTGGAACATCGGCGAGTGGGTGATATCCGAGTCGCAGCGGTAAACGCGGCCCGGGCAGACAATGCGGATGGGCGGCTGGGTGGACTCCATGGTCCGCACCTGCACCGGCGAGGTGTGGGTACGCAACAGCATGTTGGCATTGAAGTAGAAGGTGTCGTGCATCGCCCGGGCCGGGTGGTGGCCGGGGATGTTGAGCGCTTCGAAGTTGTGGTAGTCGTCTTCCACCTCTGGGCCTTCGGCAATGCCGTAGCCAATGTGGGTGAAGAACTGCTCGATGCGCTCGAGGGTACGGGTGATCGGGTGCAGGCCACCGGTGGCCTGGCCACGGCCTGGCAGGGTGACGTCAATGCATTCGGCAGCCAGGCGAGCGCTGAGCTCGGCTTCTTCAAAGGCAGCCTTGCGGGCATTGAGCACAACGGTAACGCGCTCTTTGGCGTCATTGATCAGCGCGCCGACTTTCGGCCGCTCTTCGGCTGGCAGGTTGCCCAGGGTCTTCATCACCTGGGTCAGCTCGCCTTTCTTGCCGAGATAGTTAACCCGGATCTGTTCCAGGGTAGTGATGTCTTCAGCGCGCTCCACGGCCTCTAGGGCTTGGGAGACCAGCGCATCCAGGTTTTCCATGTACAGACTCCAGATACGAAAATAGGGGAAGAGCTTTGAAGGCTCTTCCCCTATCGATGACGTTCAATGCCCGGCGCCGCGAGCGCCGCCGGGTGATTGTCGCGGGTACTTAAGCCAGAACGGCTTTAGCTTTCTCGACAATCGCAGCAAACGCCGCTTTTTCGTTCACTGCCAGATCGGCCAGAACCTTACGGTCGATTTCGATCGAAGCCTTTTTCAGGCCAGCAATCAGACGGCTGTAGGACAGACCGTTGGTGCGGGCACCGGCGTTGATACGAGCGATCCACAGTGCGCGGAACTGACGCTTCTTCTGGCGACGGTCGCGGTAGGCGTATTGGCCAGCCTTGATGACCGCTTGCTTGGCTACACGGAATACGCGCGAACGTGCACCGTAGTAACCTTTAGCCAGCTTCAGAATTTTTTTGTGACGCTTACGAGCGATAACGCCGCGCTTAACACGAGCCATGAGTAACTTCCTCTATCTTAACCAGAATTAACGTACGCGCAGCATGCGCTCGACTTTTGCCACGTCGGACGGGTGCAGCAAGCTGGCACCGCGCAGTTGACGCTTACGCTTGGTCGACATTTTGGTCAGGATGTGGCTCTTGAAAGCGTGCTTGTGCTTGAAGCCCGAAGCAGTCTTCAGGAAGCGCTTCGCAGCACCGCTCTTGGTTTTCATTTTTGGCATGTTGGAACTCCGCATTCGATAAAATTACACATAATCATCAGGCCTGCCGTGCCCGGGAGATTATTTCTTTTTCTTGGGGGCGATGACCATCATAAGCTGGCGTCCTTCCATCTTAGGATGCTGCTCAACGGTGCCGTATTCGGCGAGGTCGGCTTCGACCCGCTTCAACAGCTCCATGCCCAGCTCCTGGTGGGCCATCTCACGACCACGGAATCTCAGAGAGATCTTGGCCTTGTCCCCATCGGTAAGGAAACGTACCAGGTTGCGTAGTTTTACCTGGTAATCCCCATCCTCCGTCCCTGGACGAAACTTGATTTCTTTGATCTGGATCTGTTTCTGGTTTTTCTTGGCTTCGTTAGCCTGCTTCTTCTTCTCGAAGAGGTGCTTGCCGTAGTCCATCACCTTGCAGACAGGTGGTACTGCGTCTGCAGAGATTTCTACCAGGTCCAGCTTCGCTTCATCAGCGATACGCAGCGCTTCATCAATCGAGACGATGCCAACTTGCTCGCCGTCTGCGCCAATTAACCGAACCTCGCGGGCCGAGATATTCTCGTTGATCGGGGCCTTCGGTACAGCACGCTTATCGTTTCTCATTTCACGCTTAATAGTCATTACTCCGATTCTTGGCGACCACGCCGGGAAACCGCTTGATTCAGCAGCTCAACGAACTGGGCGACGGGCATGGAGCCCAGGTCAGCACCTTCGCGAGTGCGCACAGCGACGGTTTGCGTTTCGACTTCGCGGTCCCCTATAACCAAAAGGTACGGGACCTTGAGCAAAGTATGCTCGCGGATTTTAAAGCCGATCTTCTCATTTCTCAAGTCCGACTTGGCACGGAAACCGCTACCGTTCAGAGATTTCTCCACCTGAAGGGCGAAATCGGCCTGTTTGTCGGTGATGTTCATGATCACCGCCTGGGTCGGTGCGAGCCAGGCCGGGAACACGCCAGCGTAGTGCTCGATCAGCATGCCAATGAAGCGCTCGAACGAGCCGAGGATGGCGCGGTGCAGCATCACCGGGCGCACGCGGCTGTTGTCTTCGGCGATGTAGCTGGCATCCAGGCGCTCTGGCAGGTTCGGATCGTACTGCAGGGTACCGCACTGCCAGTTACGACCGAGGCAGTCACGCAGGGTGAACTCGATCTTCGGACCGTAGAAGGCGCCTTCGCCTGGCTGGTATTCCCACTCCAGGCCGGATTCGTTGAGGGCGTCGGCCAATGCACCTTCGGCACGGTCCCACAGCTCTTCGGAACCGACACGCTTGGCCGGGCGGGTGGACAGCTTCATGGCAATGTCGCTGAAGCCGAAGTCCTTGTACACGTCCAGGGTCAGCTTGATGAAGTCGGCTGCTTCTTTCTTCACCTGCTCTTCGGTGCAGAAGATGTGTGCGTCGTCCTGTACGAAGCCACGTACACGCATGATGCCGTGCAGGGCGCCGGATGGCTCGTTGCGATGGCAGGCACCGAACTCGGCCAGGCGCAGCGGCAGGTCGCGGTAGCTTTTCAGGCCCTGGTTGAACACCTGCACGTGGCACGGGCAGTTCATCGGTTTTACCGCGTAGTCGCGGCTTTCCGACGAGGTGGTGAACATGTTCTCGGCGTAGTTGGACCAGTGGCCGGAACGCTCCCACAGAATACGGTCGACAACCTGCGGGGTCTTGATTTCCTGGTAGCCGTTTTCGCGCTGCACGCCACGCATGTACTGCTCGAGCACCTGGTAGACGGTCCAGCCGTTGGCGTGCCAGAACACCATGCCCGGGGCTTCTTCCTGCAGGTGGAACAGGTCGAGCTGCTTGCCGATCTTGCGGTGGTCGCGTTTTTCGGCTTCTTCGATGCGCTGGATGTAGGCTGCCAGCTGCTTCTTGTCCGCCCAGGCGGTGCCGTACACGCGCTGCAACTGCTCGTTCTTGGCATCGCCACGCCAGTAGGCGCCGGACAGCTTGGTCAGCTTGAAAGCCTTGAGGAAGCGGGTGTTGGGCACGTGCGGGCCACGGCACATGTCGACGTATTCTTCGTGGTAGTACAGGCCCATGGCCTGTTCGTCCGGCATGTCTTCGACCAGGCGCAGCTTGTAGTCTTCGCCACGGGCGGTGAAAACGTCGATGACTTCGGCGCGCGGGGTGACCTTCTTGACCACGTCGTAGTCTTTGTCGATCAGCTCCATCATGCGCTTTTCGATCGCAGCCAGGTCTTCAGGGGTGAAGGGGCGCTCGTAGGCGATGTCGTAATAGAAGCCTTCGTCGATCACCGGGCCGATCACCATCTTGGCGGTCGGGTACAGCTGCTTCACCGCGTGGCCAACCAGGTGGGCGCACGAGTGGCGGATGATCTCCAGTCCCTCTGCATCTTTAGGGGTGATGATCTGCAGGGTGGCGTCGTGGCTGATCAGGTCGCAGGCGTCGACCAGCTTGCCGTCGACCTTGCCGGCCACGGTGGCCTTGGCGAGGCCTGCACCAATGGATGCGGCGACATCGGCTACGGATACGGCGTGATCAAACGAACGCTGACTGCCATCGGGAAGAGTAATAACGGGCATGGCGCCTCCTCTCCTAGTGGTGACCCCTACCAAAGGTCACGTGGGTTGGGATGAGCCAGTACAAGATCCGACCTGCCTTCCTGCAAAGGAAGCCTGCCTCACAGTGGCAGAAGCCTTTCGGCTTGCGAGGGACGAACCAGAGTGACTGGAAAGAAAAATGGCTACGCCCGGCAAAGGCGCGAACACAAGCCGAGCATGCTAGCACGCGGGTTGCACCGCCGGCAGAAATATTTGGAAATTACAGGGTCGGGGTGAACTAACCCCGAAAAAGCCCTATCAGACTTTGGGAAGCAACCTACTCTTGATGAGACCTTAACCCAAGGAGTAACTGGTTATGCGAGTTCCGTCTCTTCTGGCCCTGGCGGCCACTGCTGCCCTGCTGCTGCCGGTAGCCGCGAACGCTGGCAACTTCCCACCGGGGAAAGAGGCCGGCTACATGGCCCAGTGCAAGCAGGTGGCCAGCGGCCAGGGCGTTGATGCTGCGACTGCAGAGAAACACTGCGACTGTGGCGCCCAAGCCATCAAGAAGAACTTCACCGATGCCGAAATTGCCGACCTGGACAGCAAGGATGGCGTGGACGCCAAGCTGATGCAGAAAGCGCAAACGGTTGTGAAACAGGCCTGCGCACCAAAGGGCTGAAACCTTAAAGCCAAAGTCGGCCGGTAAATCTTTGAGCTGGATCAATATCCGGCGAAGGTAAAAGGCGCTAGATGCGCAGAAATGGACTATGATACGTCCCGTGCTCCGTAGCCTCGGCCGCATTGCACCACCGAAAAAACTAAATGTTCTGGAGATTCACCCATGTCCAATCGCCAACAAGGCACCGTCAAATGGTTCAATGATGAGAAAGGCTACGGCTTCATCACCCCACAAGGCGGCGGCGACGACCTGTTCGTTCACTTCAAAGCCATCGAATCTGACGGCTTCAAGAGCCTGAAAGAAGGCCAGACTGTTTCCTTCGTCGCCGAGCGCGGCCAGAAAGGCATGCAGGCTGCACAGGTTCGTCCGGAGTAATTCGGATAGCTGTAAAAAAACCCGCCCTCGTGGCGGGTTTTTTTATGGGCGCGCCCAAGGCCCATGGCGCTCCGCTTTTTTGTACAAACGTCCTTGTGTCGCGATGGGCAGCGCAGCGGCCCCGGCGATTTGGCCGGTAGTGCTGCGGGGCCGGGCCGGTATCATCGAACGATGTAGGAGCGGGTTTACCCGCGAATACGGGGGTGCCGGCGACGCACAATGCTGGCAGAAACTGGCCAGGAGGGCCGGCCCTTTCGCGGGTGAATCCGCTCCTACAACGGGCGGGGGTGGCCGAGAGTCCTGCGGAGCCGGGCCGGTATCATCGATCGATGCAGGAGCGGGTTTACCCGCGAATACGGTGCTGCCGGCAACGCACAATGCCTGGCAGAAACTGGCCAGCAGGCCTGGCCCTTTCGCGGGTAAACCCGCTCCTACGAGCTGAATCAGCCGCAGTTGACGCGGTTGACCACACCCTGCTCATTGACGTTCAGGTTCAGGCGCTCGGACCGGTACTCCAGGGTTACCACGTCGTGCGGCTTGAGAATACGCGCCATTTGCGAACCACTGGCCTTGCGCGCCTGCTCCAGCAACTCGGCACTGGCTTGCTTGCCCATGGCAAAGTCTGCGCCGCTGGCATCGCAGCGGCCGTCGTTGCCGGCCGGCGCAGCCGGTGCAGCCCCACCGGCGTTACCACCAGCATCGCCACCAGTGCTGCAACCAGCCAGGACAGCAGCCATCGCCAGGGTTGCCAGGTAAGCACGGGTACGGAACATGAAGCCTCCTAAATCGGTATGGGAATGTCTGATCCGACAGTTCCGCTCATCGTTTGTTGCAAAACCGGTCAAGTCTGCCTGAACTCGATCAACGAAGGGGAAAAGCAATCGTGACCGGATTTTGCACAACCCGCTGCGTTTGCCATATGCTTAGCGCGCACGGTCACTGGCGCAAAGCCATGATTTGCTGCAAGAAGTGGAGTGCATCCCGCCTCCATCGAACACCAGGGTCAGGTGTTCACCCCTTCGTTCCGGGCCCCTAGCGAGAGCTTTTCATGAGCAGCCACACCATCGATGCCGATATCAAGGTCAAGTGGGCCGAGGGCCAGAGTGCGTACAGCCCTGGCACACCAGAGGAGTTGCTGTTGATCGGCATCGACCTGCTGGTGCGCGACCGCGGCCCCGAGGCAGCACGCAGCTTCATCGAGCAGGTGCTGGAGCGCTACGCCCCGCACGCAGCTATTGCAGCCGCGCCAACCGGGCGCTAAGCAGGTCGAAGAGGCCTTGGGCGTCACCCTGCTCCACCCACAGCACATTGGCCGGCTGCTTGAGCACGCCGTACCAGTCAGCGACGGTCTGACCAAAGGTCGGGCCTTCGCGGCTGTCGATGCTCAGGTGAATGCGCCGGCCGCTGAACAGTTCGGGCTTGAGCAAGTAGGCAATGACGCTGGCGTCATGCACCGGACCGCCGGGCATGCCGTACAACGCCATGTCGTGCTTGATATACACGTTGAGAATGTCCACCACCCGCTTGCTGGCTTGTGTATTCACCGCCGCCAACTGCTGCAGCCGGGCGTCGCTTGTCAGCAGCTTGTGGGTGACGTCCAGCGGTAGATAGGTCAGTTGCACCCCGCTGGCCAGAACCACCTGGGCTGCATGGGGGTCGGCGTACAGGTTGAATTCTGCCGCCGGCGTGATGTTGCCGCCGTTGAAGTGGGCGCCGCCCATGACCACCACCTCCTTGATGCCCTTGGCAATCTCCGGGCGCTGGATCAGCGCCAGGGCCAGGTTGGTCTGTGGGCCGAGCATGGCCACGGTGATGCTGTGCGGCTTGGCAGCCGCCAAGGTGTCTATCAGGTACTGCACGGCGTTGCCGGCGGCCAGCGGGGCTTTCGGCTCATGCACTTGAACGCCGGCCAGGCCTTCTTCGCCGTGCACCTCTGCGGCATAGACAGGTGCGCGCACCAGCGGGCGGCCGGCCCCCGCGTAAACCGGGATGTCTTCGCGGCCAGCCCATTCGCGCGCCAGCCGCGCGTTGCGGGACGTTTTATCCAGGCGCACATTGCCGGCCACGGTGGTGATGGCGCGAATATTGAGTTCCTCTGGCGAGGCCAGGGCCAGGAACAACGCGACCACGTCGTCGGCACCGGGGTCGGTGTCGATGATCAGGTCGATGGGGGCAGCCTGCAAGCTGGTGGCAGTGAGCATGAAAGCGAGTCCTTGAAGCCAGGGCTTGAGCATGGAATGGCACTCCTGTTGCCTTTGGTGAAAAACGGCCGACGCGCCGGGCGGCACCGGCGGCTGGTCAACGGGTCAGAACGTGACGCCGGAAACCAGCGCGATATTGCTGTAGGGCTGGCACTCACCGGTACGCACCACCGCGCGCGCACTGCGCGACAGCACCTTGAATGCTTCATGGCTAAGCCATTCGCGCTTGCCCAGCTTGCCCTTGAGACGCTCGAGCTCGACCAGCGCTGGCGGCACCACTTTCTGCATTTCCTCGGCCAGCACATGCCGCTCCACCTGAAGCTCGCTCAGCACGGCCCGCAACACACTGGCGAAGTCCGGCAAGCCAGGGGTGATCGCCAGGTCGATCATTTCCACGCCTGGCGGCACCGGCAGGCCCGCATCGCCGATCACCAGGATATCGCCATGGCCCATGCCGGCGATGGTGCGCGACAGGGCAACGTTCAGCAGCGGGGTTTTCTTCATGGCACCAGCTCCGCCAGGTAAGGGATTGATGGCTGCGCGCCAGCGCGTGTCACCGACAGCGCCGCAGCACGCTGGCCGAAGGCGATGGCCTCGCCCTCCTCCAGACCACGCACCAGGCCCGCAGCGAAGCCGCCAATGAAGGTGTCGCCAGCAGCAGTGGTGTCCAGCGGCTGCACCACCGGCGCGGGGTAATGCTGGTGCCCCTCGGGCGTTACCAGCAACGCCCCTTGCGCGCCCAGCGTGACGATCACCTTGCCCGCCCCCGCCTGCAGCAAGCGCTCTGCGGCAAGCTGCGCGCTAGCCTGGTCGGTCACCGCAATGCCGGTCAGCGCTTCGGCCTCGCTTTCATTGGGGGTGAGGTAATCGATGAACGCGAACCATTGCACAGGCAACGGGCCGGTGGCAGGCGCCGGGTTGAGAATCACCTGCTTGCCCAGATCGCGCGCCCGCTTCAGCGTCCAGGCCACTGTCTCGACCGGCACCTCCAACTGGCAGATGACCACCTGCGCAGCCTGCAACAACGCCTCAAAGTGCTGCACCGACTGCGGCGTTAGCAGGCCGTTGCCGCCGGGGATGATGACAATGCAATTCTGGCTGGCGGCATCCACGGTGATCAGGGCTACACCGCTGGACACGCCCGGGCAGGTACTGACGCCCTGGCAGTCGATACCTTCTGCGGACAATGCCTGGTGCAACTGGCGGCCATAATCATCATCACCGACATTGCCAATCATCGCCACGCTGGCGCCCAGGCGCGCAGCCGCTACGGCCTGGTTGGCCCCCTTGCCGCCCGGCACCGTGAAAAAATGCTCACCGGGCAGGGTTTCGCCGGCGCGAGGCAAGCGCTGGGC
Organism: Pseudomonas sp. CJQ_9; assembly: GCF_043106615.1. Lineage (NCBI taxonomy): Bacteria > Pseudomonadati > Pseudomonadota > Gammaproteobacteria > Pseudomonadales > Pseudomonadaceae > Pseudomonas > Pseudomonas sp. CJQ_9. The sequence goes on from NZ_JBICMS010000069.1 coordinate 49,139, forward strand.
GCGGACCACCAGGTCCATGTTGAGGCTGCCGACCACCACAACCTTGGCATTCATGACAGTTCCTTAGCGTTAGCGGTAATCGTTGAACAGGTCCGGGCGCGGCCCGGTGGATTCGCGCAAGACAATGCGCGGGGCGACGATGCGCTGCTCGGCCATGCCTTGCCGGGGTGTGCCGATGCGCGCCAGCAACAGCGAGGCAGCGCTCTCGCCCAGTTCGCGGATCGACTGGCCCACGGTGGTCAACGGCGGGTACACGTAGCGGCTGAGCTCGATGTCGTCGAAGCCGATCACCGACAGTTCGCCGGGCACGTTGATATTGCGTTCGGCGGCAGCGCGCAGCACGCCGAAACCGATCATGTCGTTGCCCGCAAAAATGGCCGTAGGTCGCCGCCCCTGCAACATTTGCGCAGCGGCGGCATGGCCGCCCGGGCTGGTGAAGTCGCAGTGCAGCACACGGTCACTGTGCACCGGCGCCTGCGCCTCGGCCATGGCCCGATGAAAACCGCGCAGGCGCAGCTGGGTTACCCCGGTATCGGCGGGGCCGCCGATATAGGCGATGTCGCGATGCCCCAGGGCCAGCAGATGCTGGGTGGCCAGGTAAGCGCCGTGCTCATGGTCGATGCGCACCAGGTCAGCGTCCACCCCTTCCAGCTCGCGGTCGACGATCACCATGGGCGTACGTACGCCGGCCAAGCTCTGCAGCAGGTCGCTGTCCTCGCCCACCGAAGCCACCACCAGCCCGTCGATGCGCTTCTCCAGCAACACGCGCAGGTAGCTGCGCTGCTTTTGCGGGTTGTCGTCGGAGTTGCACAGAATCACGCAATAGCCGTTGCGTTCACAGGCATCCTCGATGCCCCGCGCCAGCTCGGCAAAGTAAGGGTTCACGCTGCTGGGCACCAGCAGGCCGATGGTCGCCGTGCTACGAGCCTTCAGCGAACGCGCCACGGCACTGGGCACGTAGTCGAGTTCGACAATCGCAGCCTCCACTTTCTGCCGCACCTGCTCGCTGACCGGTCGGGTCTTGTTCAATACATGGGACACCGTGGTGTAGGAAATACCCGCCAGTGCCGCGACATCTTTGATGGTTGCCATGTTGTCAGTTCCGCCGGCCTGCACGCCGGCTACGGTAAGTGTCGAGCACCACGGCAATGACGATCACCGCCCCGGTGATGATGCGCTTGGTCGGTTCGCTGGCACCGATCTGCGCCAGCCCAGCGGCCAGCACGGAAATGATCAGCACGCCGAAGAAAGTGCTGATGACCGAGCCGCGCCCGCCCATCAGGCTGGTGCCGCCGATCACCACGGCGGCAATGACCTGCAGTTCCAGGCCAGAGCCCGCATTGGGGTCGGCCGCCTCCAACCGGGAGATCTGGAACAGCGCAGCCAGCCCGGCCAGCAGGCCCATCAGCGCGAACACCAGCACTTTGTAGGGCCGTGGGTCGATACCCGCCAGGCGCACGGCCTCTTCATTGGTGCCGATGCCGATCAGGTAGCGGCCGAACACTGTACGGGTCAACACCAGGTGGGCCAGCACGATCACTAGCAAGCCGATGATGAACGCTGGCGAGATGCCGAAGGCGACCGGGTTGGAGAACCAGGCATAGGCATCGCCGATGTAGGCGGTGCGCGAGTCAGTGAACTGGTAGGCCAGGCCGCGGGCCATTTCCAGCACGCCGAGCGAGACGATGAACGACGGGATGCGCCAGGCCACGGTCACGCTGCCGGTAATGCTGCCGGCCAGCGCAGCCACGGCCATGCCCAGCAGCGCGGCGGGTAGCACGCCCCAGCCCCAACCGAGCATGGCCACGCTCACCGTCGACGCAGCCAGGGCCAGCACCGACCCCACCGACAGGTCGATACCGCCGATGATCAGCACGAAGGTCATGCCTACCGCCAGTACCATCAGGTCCGGGATCTGGTTGGCCAATGTGCTGAAGGTGTTGTAAGACCAAAAGTGGCTGCTGAGGAACGAGAACAGCACGATCATCGCCAGCAAGGCGCCGGCCAGGCCCAGGTAGGTGCCCAGGCCATAATAGGAACCGTTGCGGCGCACGGCGGCGCCTTGGCTGTCGAGCGGTGTGGTTTTCATACGTCCATCCTGGGGGCTGCCTCATGCAGCAGAGCGTCACGTTTCTGATAACCGGCAAAGGCTGCCGCCAACAGTTGATCCTGCGTCCAGTGCTCACGGTCGAAGGTGTCGATCAGGCGGCCGGCAGACAGCACGGCAATGCGGTCGCAGATCAACATCAATTCGCGCAGGTCGCTGGACACCACCACCAGGGCCTTGCCTTGGCGAGCCAGTTCGGCCAGCAGGCCGTAGATGTCGAACTTGGCACCGACATCGATACCCCGGGTGGGCTCGTCGAACAGCAGCACCTGGCAGTCGCGCTCCAGCCAACGGCCGATCACGACCTTCTGCTGGTTGCCACCAGACAGCTCGCCAACCACCTGTTGCGCACCGGCGCTGCGAATACGCATGGCCTGGATCTGACGCTCGGCCAAGGCCCTTTCCGCCTCGCCGTCGAGCACGCCGGCCCGTGACACAGCGCCAAGGTTGCCCAAGGCAATGTTGGCGCTGATCGACTGGCTCAGCAGCAGGCCCTCGCCTTTGCGGTCTTCGGTGATCAAGGCTATGCCGGCGCGCACGGCCGCCTTGGGCGAATCGATGGTCACCGGCTGCGGTGGCTGGCCCAATGCAATGCTGCCGCTGTCAGCACGGTCGGCGCCATAGATCAGGCGCAACAACTCGGTGCGGCCCGCGCCGATCAGGCCAGAGATGCCGAATATCTCCCCTGCCCTGACCTCGAAAGAAACCTCGCGCACTTTGTCGGTGCGGGTAAGCCGGTCGACCTTGAGCAAGGGGGCGCCAAGCTGCCGCCGACCCAGGTCGATGTGCTCGCCCAGTTCGCGGCCCACCATGAGGTTGACCAGTTCGGCGCTGCTGTAGCGCTGGATGGGCTCGTCACACACCTGCCTGCCGTCGCGCAGTACGACAATCCGCTGGGCCACGCGCTGCAGTTCTTCCAGGCGGTGCGAGATGTACACGATGGCCACCCCCCGCGCGCGCAGGCGGTCGATCTGGGTAAATAACAGTTCCACCTCACGCGCGGTCAGCATCGCGGTGGGTTCGTCGAAGATCAGCACGTGGCAGTCGCCGATCAGGTTACGGGCGATTTCGACCATTTGCTGGTGGCCGATACCCAGTTCGCCGACCGGGGTATCCGGGTCGATCGCATCGAGCCCGACCCTGGCCATGGCCGCCGTTGCCAACTGGCGCAGGCGTTTGTGGCTGATCCAGCCAAAACGGCTAGGCAGGTTGTCGAGAAACAGGTTTTCCGCCACGGTCAAGGTTGGCAGCAGGTTCAGTTCCTGCATGACCATACGCACGCCAAGGCGCTCCGCCTCGCTGCGGCTGGCAGGGGCGTAGGCCTGGCCGCGGTAGATCATGTGCCCGGTGGTGGGGGTTTCCAGGCCGCTGATCAACTTGGACAGCGTGCTCTTGCCCGCACCGTTCTCGCCGGTCAGGGCCAGCACTTCGCCGGCCCGCAGGTTCAGGCTGACCTCGCCCAGCACCGGCTGGGCATAGGTCTTGCCAAGGCCGCTGGCAGCGAGCACCACTTCATTGGCCGATGCAGGCATGGCCGGTTCTCCTGGCAGGGTCGGGGCTACTTGGTAATGAGTTCGACTGGAGTCTGGATGACGTTGTCGGCATCCACGTCAGGCTTTTCGCCTTTGACCATTTTCAATGCGGCCTGAATACCGAATACGGCTTGCTGGCTGGCGGCCTGGTCAAGGGTGGCGAGCACGCGGCCATCGGTCAGCATCGGCTTGATGGCGTTGATATTGTCATAGCCGACCACTTGCACCTGGCCCGCCTTGCCGGCGGCACGCACAGCCGAAACCGCACCCAGCGCCATGCTGTCGTTACCGGCCAGCAGGGCCTTCAGGTCGGGGTATTCGTTGAGCATGGAAGCGGCGACGGCGTTGCCTTTGTCGATCTCCCAGTTACCGCTTTGGACCGAGACGATGTTCATTTCGGCGGCTTCCATGGCGTCCTTGAAGCCTGCCGTGCGCTGCTGGGCGTTGGTGGTGGTCGGCACCCCTTCGATGATGCCCACCTGGTCCCCGGCCTTGAGCTTCTGATGGGCCAGGTAGTCACCTACCATACGCGCCCCCTTGCGGTTGTCGGGGCCAACGAAGGGCACGCTGATGCCTTTGCTCTTGAGCAGCGCAGGGTCCAGGCGGTTATCGATGTTGATCACCACCACGCCTTTGTCCATGGCTTTCTTCACCGCTGATACCAGCGCCTTGGAATCGGCCGGGGCAATCACCAGCGCCTTGGCGCCGGCGTTGACCATTTGCTCGACGATGCGGATCTGTTCGCCAGTGTCGGTTTCGTTCTTGATGCCGTTGGCAATCAGGTCGAACTCAGCGGCGTGGCTTTTCTGGTAATCCTTGGCACCGTCTTCCATGGTGCGGAAGAACTCGTTGGCCAGCGATTTCATGACCAGGGCGACCTTGGGCTTGTCTTCGGCGTGGGCGGCAGAAAACGGCAGGGCAAGGGAGAGTGAGGAAACGACAGCGAGGGCCAGCAGACGACCGGGGAACGGCAGTTTCATGGACGATGACTCCGAATCTTGTTTTTTTATCGGATCGCAAACGTTTGCGGTACGTAACTATGGAAACAGTACCGGGGTTTGTCAAATCCGTTTTTCAGGTCAGCGGTCGAAACCGTTGGCGCTGATTATCCAGAATCTTTCCGTAAAACCGAACACCTTTTCCTACGCCTGTTCGGTTTCTCGAATGGAACACTACCCCCCGCAATGGCACTCCTGGGTCGCGCCGGGCTGCGCTGCAACTGCGCCAACCTGCGCTGCCGCCGTGATTTGCGGGCTACTGCGTAGCGCCTTTGCGACTTAAGGCCGTGCCTGCACCCTAGCGCGCGCAAGCTGGTATGAAAGATGCCTTGCAAGCTGCGCGATTCAAAAACCATCTCATTTGGAAGAGAGCACAAGAACGATGAATGCCGCACTGAAAACCTTTGCCCCCTGCGCACTCGCCCTGCTGCTGGCCCTGCCCACCGCCGCCTCGGCCAAGGAAGCCGAAACCCGGCAGAAATTGGCCAACGTTGTCATCCTCGCTACCGGTGGCACCATCGCCGGCGCTGGCGCCAGCGCCGCCAACAGCGCCACCTACCAGGCTGCCAAGCTGGGAGTGGACAAGCTGATCGCCGGCGTGCCGGAGCTCGCCGACATCGCTAATGTGCGCGGCGAGCAGGTGATGCAGATCGCCTCGGAAAGCATCAGCAACGATGACCTGCTGAAGCTGGCCAAACGCGTCGCCGAACTGGCCGACAGCAAGGATGTGGACGGTATCGTCATCACCCACGGTACCGACACTCTGGAAGAAACCGCCTACTTCCTCAACCTGGTAGAGAAGACCGACAAGCCGATCGTGGTAGTCGGCTCGATGCGCCCGGGCACCGCCATGTCCGCCGACGGCATGCTCAACCTCTACAACGCAGTGGCCGTGGCCGGCGACCAACAGTCGCGAGGCAAGGGCGTGCTGGTGACCATGAACGACGAGATCCAGTCTGGCCGTGACGTGAGCAAGGCGGTCAACATCAAGACCGAAGCGTTCAAGAGCGCCTGGGGGCCAATGGGCATGGTCGTGGAAGGCAAGTCGTACTGGTTCCGCCTGCCGGCCAAGCGTCACACGGTCAACTCCGAGTTCGACATTAAACAGATCAGCAGCCTGCCGCAGGTGGACATTGCCTATGGCTATGGCAACGTGACCGACACCGCCTACAAAGCGTTGGCGCAACATGGCGCCAAGGCATTGATCCACGCTGGTACCGGCAATGGCTCGGTGTCTTCACGGGTAGTGCCGGCGCTGCAGGCACTGCGCAAGGAGGGTGTGCAGATCATTCGCTCGTCGCACGTCAATCAGGGTGGTCTCGTGCTGCGTAACGCCGAACAGCCAGATGACAAGAACGACTGGGTGGTAGCACACGACCTGAACCCGCAGAAGGCGCGGATTCTGGCGATGGTGGCGATGACCAAGACCCAGGACAGCAAGGAGCTGCAGCGGATCTTCTGGGAGTACTGATACCCCAGCAACCTCAGCAGCCACAGGCTGCTGAGGCCCGCTTCACGGTTGCCTAGAGGGCCATGACCATTTCGTGCCAGGCCATGCCGCCGTGATCGGAGGGCGAAGGCTGCACGTACTGGTAGCCCATCTTGCGGTACAGCTCGACATGTTGCTCCTTGCACATCAGGTGAATGGTTCGCTTGCCTTGCGCCTTGGTCCGCGCAATGAATTCATTCATCAGCCGCTTGGCGTAGCCTTTGCCTTGGTGCGCGGGGTCCACTACCACCGACATGATCACCACATTGGCTGCCTGCGGGTCATGCCCAACCAACTCTTTGAACGCCTCGTCAGCCATCACCACGGCATGGGCACAGCCGCTGTTGATGAACCCCACGATGCTGCCCTGCTCTTCGAGTAACAGGAAGCCCTGTGGATACTGGCTGATACGGGTGCGGATCTTTTCCAGGGTGGCCGCCTCGTCGCCCTCGTAGGCACTCACCTCAATCTGGTAGCAGCGCTCGGCGTCGGTGATGACGGGCTGGCGGAATTGCAGGTTGCTCATGGGGCAGGCTCCGGGAAACAGAATGGCAAGCCGGCCATTCTAAACCGCTGGCAGGCACGCGCGCAGCCGTTGCAAGGCACTTTGGCCACAGCGCTCTGCCACCGCGAAGCAGTACGGCTCAACCGTACAGGTAGTCGATATCCTTGTAGGCCAGCGGCGGCACCTGGCCCATCAGGAAGTCACGCAGCTTGTGCATCTGCCGCGCCTTGGGGCTGGCCTTGAGCCAGGTCATGTAGTACCCGTCTCCGGTGGCCACGGCATGCTTGAACGGCGTAACCAGGCGCCCGGCCGCCAGGTCGGCACTGGCCAGGACCAGGTCGACGACCGAAATGCCCAGGCCCTGCTGGGCAGCCGAAATGCCTTGGTCCAGCGTGTCGAATACCTGCCCCTGGTCGATACTGATGTGCAGTGCGTCCATCCGTGCCAACCAGCGCCGCCAGTCGCGCCGGTCGGGGGATGGGTGCAGAAACTCGCACTGCGGCAGGTCGCTGAGGGCTGGCTGCGCTTGCGCCATGTAATCGGGGTGGCATACCGGTATCAGCCACTCGTCGAACAGCTTGAAGCTGTCGATATCGGCAGGGAAGCGCCCGCTGGCCAAAAGAATGGCGCAGTCGTAGGGCTCGGAATAGAAGTCGACGCTGTCGATGTCCATCCACACGCTCGACAGCTGCACACTGCAGTGGTCTTCGTGCTTCTTGAACCCATCCAGCGCTCGCAGCAGCCAGCGCACGGTCAGCGTGGAAGGCGCCTTCAGGCGCAACCCGTAACGGTCCTGGCGCAACAACGCGCAGGCATTTTCGATGATCTTGAAGCCCACTTTCAGTTCTTGGGCCAGCACGCGGCCGTGTTCGGTCAGGCTCAGCTTGGGCCCACGGCGCTCGAACAGGTCGCAGCCAAACATGGCTTCGAGGGTTTTGATGTGGTGGCTGACTGCACCCTGGGTCAAGGCAAGCTCTTCGGCCGCGCGAGTGAAGGAGCCATAGCGTGACGCCACCTCGAAGGCACGCAGTGCGTGCAGGGCCTGGATGCGTTCCGACATGTCGATATCCCGAGCATGAGTGAGACTAATAGTAGGTCATAGTTCCACGCGTTTTACAACGCTAAGTGCGTCTCGGAAAATGCAGGTAAAAAACAAATATAACCAAGATCCTGCCTGCATATGACTGGAATGTTCATTTAAATTCACGCCTGGGGAAATCATGTTTACGGGATATGGAAATTGCTATCGCCTGGACGCGCTAGAGCTCACCGCTGAACATGGTCATGACATGCAACATTGGACGTACACCACCGTACAACAATTTCGCACCGTTCTCGCCAACCCCGAATTTCCGTGCCTGTTCGGCCGCAAGGCGGTAAACGGTGAAACCTGTTACATCCTGTTCGCACGCGCCGAGCAGCTGGCGGATGATATCGCACAGGGCCTCGCCGATTATGTGCACCTCATCGCACCCATTGCACCCCGGCAGCGCATCGGCAGCCCACTGGTGGTGTTTCTGCAGACAGCAGCCGACAGCAGCCTGAGCGAACAACAGGCACTGGCCTGGAAGGTGCTGCGTGGGGTACATGCACGCGACCCCCACCCCTGGCCACAGGGGATACCGACCGACCCCGCCGATACCGGCTGGTCGTTCTGCTACGCCGGCATGCCGTTGTTCATCAACATGAACTTCCCCGGCCACCAGCGCATGAAAAGCCGCAACCTGGGCCAGCACATCACCTTCGTCATCAACCCCCGGGAAAACTTCGACGAAGTGGCCGACACCCGCAGCGAAAGCGGCCGGCGCATCCGCGCGCGCATCCGCGAGCGTGTGCACCACTACAACGACGGCGTCGTGCCCGACACCCTTGGCGCGTTCGGCGATGCCGACAACTACGAATGGAAGCAGTACCAGCTGCAGGAGGCAGGTTCGCTGAACCCGTCGCGCTGCCCGTTTCATACCCACACCGCACACCAGCCGACACCCGACATACTGATCGAGAACTGACCGTGAATACCGCACTCACCGCCACTTATGCCCTCACCGTCCTGCTGCTGATCGCCACGCCCGGCCCCGTGGTGGCACTGATCGTCAATACTGCGGCCGCTTCGGGCTCGCGCAAGGCCATGTTCACCGCCGTTGGCACCAACTGGGCGTCCCTGGTGCTGATCGGCGCAGCCGCCTGGATCATCCTCACCAGCGCGGCCATCGACAAGACCTGGCTCAATATCATGAGCCTGCTGGGCTGCCTGTTCATCGGCCACATTGCCGTGGGCACCTTGCGCGAGGCGCTGCAGGTGCCGGCTGCAGCGGCCTCGAACGAGGCCCCGAACGAGGCGGCCAAGCCCGGCCGTGGCGGGCTGCTGCAAGGGTTCATGGTGGGCATTTCCAACCCGAAGGACATCATTTTCTTCATCGCCTTCTTCCCGCAGTTCATCCAGATCACCGAGTCGTTCGGCAAAAGCATGGTGGTCCTGTCGCTGCTCTGGGTGGCCATCGACTTCGCCGTGCTCAGCCTGTACATCTTCGCCATCGGCAAGATCGCCTCGCAGCGTAGCAACCGGGTCATCAGCCTGGCGTCAGGCGTGGCGCTGCTGCTGATCGCCGCAGGCGGCCTGCTGTACAACCTTAAGGAACTGGCGGCCTGAAACTGCTGTGCAACCTACGGCGCCATTGAAGGAGCATTCATGAACCCCACCCATACCAGCCCGCCTCCTTCGCCGCTGCCACAGGACTACCAGCGCTTTCTGCTACGCGGCAGCCGCCGTGCGCCACACACCGTGCATGTGCACGAAACCGGCTACCGCTCTGGCACCATCAACACCGATGCCCTGGGCCTGCGCTACAGCCATTGCGCCGGCAAGCGCTTTTCTGCGGGCGAGCGCGGCGGCGCTTCACGCATCAACTTGCTGGTCGGTGGCTCGACTGCCCTGGGCATCGGCGCCAGCTCCGACGAGCACACCGTGGCTTCGCACCTGTCAATGCTCACTGGCGAAGTCTGGCTGAGCCTGGCCGGCTGCGGGCTCAATGCCAGCCAGGAGCTGCTGTTGTTCCTGACCCACCAGCATCGCCTGGGCCAGCTCGGCCACGTGGTCGTGCTCAGCGGCCTGAACACCCTGGCCCACGAAGCCCTGTGCGAAGTGCTCGCCAGCCCCGCAGCGGCCCATGGCAAGGCTTACCAGGACTTTCTCAACAGCTTCAGCGAAGGCCTGCAGCCTGCCACCGCCGCCCGCCGGCAATCGTTGTGGCGGCGCATCGGTCAAGCCTTGGCGCCGCCGCCGCCAGCCGAAGCCGTGGGCAGTTGGCCGCTATCTCCCCCGGAGAAGCGCCTGGCCCGCGCTGCCGACAACATTGGCCGCACGCTGCGGCAGTGGGACCGGTTGCTGGCCGACAGCCACGCCACCCTGACCTTCATCCTGCAACCGTTGCTGCCTTGGTGCCGGGAAACCCTGCCGGCCGGCGAACAGGCCATGTTGGCGGCACTGGAGCAGCAGCCGGCCAACTTCGACCGGCTGCTGGAAGGCGCGTTCGACAGCCAACTGCACTCGGCGTTTTTTCGCCGCATCAAGAGCCAGGCCGATCCGGTCCCCTGCTACGACATGAACGGCATGCTCAGCAGTTCACCCGTGTTCGGGGCAGATTTGTTCATCGATCGCCTGCACCTGAACGACCTGGGCAACAATGCCTTGGCCAAGGTGATCACCGCCAAGCTCGGCCTGGCCCAGGAAAAACACGCCCAGCGTAATGTCACCCCTATCAGGCTCGTCTGACAATTGCACAGCGGTCTTTCGGCCAGCCCCCTTGGCTGGCTAGAATAAGTGGTCGTTCCGATTTCCCCGAGGCGCAATGCTTGACCGCCATGACTGTCGAAACCGTCCACCCTCACCTGGCCGCCCATGGGGTTCACCCGTGAGCCTGGTCCCGCGGCTGCCCGCGCTACTGGTTGCGTTACTGCCGCTGGCTGCCCAGGCGCTTGAGGTCACTATCGACCCGCATGCCGACCTACTCTACCGCCAGGCGTTGCCATTGCTGGAACAGGCCGACAATCAGGAAGAAGGCAGCAGCACCCTGCGCACGTCGCTGGGCACCGACCCGGAGCTCAGCCGCCAGGGGCAGGCAATGGCTCACACCTTGCCTACAGCGGTTGCCCTGTTGAAAAAGTCGGTCGAGCTGGGCCACCCGGTCGCCCAGTACCGGCTGGCCCTGTACTACATGACCTACCTTCCCGCAGCGCAGATCCCTGAAGCTGCCTGCCCATTGCTCGAAGCCAGCCTCAAGCAGGGCTTTGCCGCCCCCGCCCCGGCCATTGCTACCTGGTGCCAGCCCTACAATACCAGTAGCGATTACCGCACAGCCCTGGAGGCCATCCCCAGCATGGCCACCGTGTACGCCCCCTATTACCCGCAGCCTGCCACCCACCTGGCCTGCCGACGCAACCAGCCACAAGGCCTGGAAATGCTCTGGGGGCGACAGCGTGACTACCAGGCCGAGGTGTACCGCCTGCTCAGCGAACTCGACCCACAGCAGCGGTTGAGCCTGCTGCAGAAGGCGGTCGACATCAATGGCTGCGTGACAGCACAACAACACCTGACCCGGCACCCCTAGCCGGTGCCTGGGGGCATTATGGGCGTCGACGCCAAGGGCGCTGTCGACCAGCAAGATCGTTCAAGCCATCCCCCTGCCCGTCTGGCATGCTGGCCTGCCCTGTAAACGCAATGCAGACATCATGCCCCCTATTGCCCGCCAAGCCTTTCTCCACGGCGCCATCGCCATACTGCCGCTGTCCCTTGCTGTCGCCCCTTGGGGCCTGCTGGCCGGGTCGATGGCCATCGAGGCCAACCTCAGCCCTTGGCAGGGCCAAGGGCTGTCGGCCATTGTCTTTGCCGGCGCCGCGCAACTGGTGGCCATCGGCATGCTCAAGGCGGGCGCCAACCTGGCATCGATACTGCTGACCACTTTGCTGTTGACCTCACAGCACCTGCTGTATGGCCTGTCGATGCGCCCTGTGGTGTCCAACCAACCGCTGCGCTGGCGGCTGGGCCTGGGCTTTCTGTTGACCGATGAATTCTTCGCCCTTACCAGCCAGTACGACCAGCAGCAGTTCAACCGCTGGTACGCGTTAGGGGTGGGCCTGACCTTCTACGTTGCCTGGAACCTGTTCACCCTGGCCGGTATCCTGCTGGGCCAGAGCATTCCACACCTGGACCAGTACGGGCTGGACTTTTCCATCGTCGCCACCTTCGTGGCCTTGATCGCGCCGCTGGTGCGCAACCTCGCCACGCTGGCGTGCGTAGCCGTGTCGCTGTTCTGCTCGGTACTGTTCAGCTACTGGCACTGGGAGGCCGCCCTGGTCGCCGCCGGGCTGCTGGGCATGAGCGCCGGTTTCATCTGCCAGAAATTTGCCGGAGCACGCACATGACCTGGGTGCTGATTTTTGCCATGGGGGCCATCGTGTTTCTCAACCGCTACGCGTTTCTGGAACCGCGCCTGCCTTTACGGCTTAGCTCCAACGCGCGGCAATTTCTGGGCTTTGCCGTGCCGGGCATGCTCACGGCCATCTGCGGCCCCATCATTTTCCTGCCCGAGCACCAGCTCGAACTGAGCCTGCTCAACCCCTACCTGCTGGGCTCACTGGCGGCCATCACCTTGGTGCTGTTGACCCGCAGCGTAGTGCTGAGCATGCTGGTGAGCATGTTGATCTTTTTCCTATTACGCAGTTGGCTGGCATGAGCGAGGCACTGCGCGAGCAGACACACCTTTGGCAGGCGTCAGCGCTGGGTGACGTCGAGATGCTGCACGCGCGTTACGTTCAGCAGCGTTTTGCGCCGCACGTCCACGAGGGTTATGTGTTCACCGTGATCGAGTCCGGGGCCCAGCGTTTCTGGCACCGCGGCAGCGAGCACCTGGCCCCGGTCGGCAGCATGGTGCTGATCAATCCGGACGAACTGCACACCGGCGCCACCGCTCACGAAGCAGGTTGGCGCTATCGCGGTTTCTACCCCGACCATGACCGGGTCACAGGGGTGCTCGAGGAACTGGAGCTGGGGCGTCACGGCATGCCCAGCTTCAAGGCCAGCGTGATCCAAGACCCGGCGCTGGCCGTTGCATTCAGTCAACTGCACCAGTTGTCAGAAGCCGGTGCCAGCGCCCTGCAGCAGCAAACCGCCTGGCGCCAGGCGGTACTGGCGCTGGTGCAGCGCCATGGGCAATGCGCGGCGCCTTCGGCCCCCGGCCAAGAGCCCCTGGCAGTGGCCCGCGCGCGCGAACTGCTGGAAAGCCGGCTGGCCGACCCGCCTTCGCTGGAGGCGCTGGCAGCGGCGGTCAACCTGTCGCCATTTCACTTCGCCCGGGTGTTTCGCCAGGCTACCGGCCTGCCGCCGCATGCCTGGCTCAAACAGCGGCGCCTGGCCCGTGCACGGGAAATGCTGAAAAGCGGCCTGGTGGCGTCGCAGGTCGCGTTCGACCTGGGCTTCGCCGACCAGAGCCACCTGAGCCGGCAGTTCAAGCAGGCCTACGGCGTGCCGCCGGGCGTTTATCGCAGCGCCTGGAGGTCAGGCTGAGCTGTGGCACCTCGCCACAGGCAGGCCGCCTAGCCACTGCTACACTAACAGGGCTGAACGGAGGATCCTGCCATGTCCCAAAGAGAGCTCACCACCCTATTGTCGCTGATGAACCAGCGCCAGGCCTGCCTGAGTAGCGCGTGCAAGGAGATTGCCGACTGGATCGACCGGCAGGGCGATGTGCCCGCCGCAGGCAAGATTCGCGCGAGTTTACGGGCGCTGGAAGCCGACGAAGCGCAGGTCAGCAAGACCTTGACCTCGCTGACCCTCGACCGGCCACTGCCCAAGTTTCGCAGTTGACCGGCGCGCCAAGGCTACCTTGCGGGAGCCGGTCAGTGCTGCATGTGCATGTGATCGTGGCCGCCGCCCGCCCCGGCGGTCAGCGCGCGCACTTCAGCCTGCACTTCCACGGTTTCCTTGGCGCCTTTGGCGTCTTCGATGGTCAGGCTCAGCGGTACTTTTTCGCCTTCCTTGACCTGGCCGTTCAGGCCCATCAGCATCACATGCAGCCCATTCGGGTCCAGCGTAACGGCTTTGCCCGCGGGTAGCTCGACAGCCTTCACCTCACGCATGCCCATCACATCGCCGTTCATGGTCATTTCGTGTACCTGAACGGTATTGGCAACTGGCGACGCCACGCTCACCAGCTTGCTGTCGCTGCTGGCGGTCAGGGTCATGAATGCCCCGGTGGACTGCTGGTGCGGCACGCTGGCGCGCACCCAGGCTTCACTCACGGTGGTCTGGGCCAGGGCCGGCAGTGCCAGCCCGGCGAGGGCCAGGGCAGCCAGGCCACGTTTGATCGGTTGCATCAACATTCAGCAGATCTCCATCAGGGTGACCAGGTCTTCGGCGCATTCCTTGGCAGTCAGGGAATGGCCCAGGCTCAGGCGCAGGGTGCCACGTGTATCGTAGACGTAGCTGGTGGACGAATGAGAAATGGTGTAGGTGTCCCCGGCCGGGACTTTCTCGTAGAACACCTTGAATTCCTTGGCTACTGCGGCAATTTCTTCAGGGGTGCCGGTCAGTGCGATGAACGTGGGGTCAAAGGCCTTGACGTAGGCATCGAGCACCTCGGGGGTGTCGCGCTCCGGGTCCAGGGTGATGAACACCACCTGGAACAGATCGCGGTCGCGGCCGCGCAGCGTCTTGCGGATCTGCGCCGCACGCGCCAGCGTGGTGGGGCAGACCGCCGGGCACTGGGTGAAGCCGAAGAAAATCATGGGCATGCTGCCGTAGAAGCTCGACAGGGTGCGCACGTTGCCTTGCGGGTCCTTGAGGCTGAACTTGCGCCCGAGGATCTCGTTGCTCATGTTCTTGCCGTACTTGAACTCGAGCCCCCGCGCCGGGCTGCAGCCCGCCAGCAGGCCGAGCCCGAGAACGCCCATGCCGGCGACGACTGCCCGCCGGCTGTATAGATCATTCATGAAACCATCCTTTACAGGGAAGGTGCCGGCCCTCGGGATGGGCCAGTCGAAAAACCGGGGCATTCTGGCATGACACCCAGAGGGGTTCTACCCGACCTGGGCAGGTAAGGCCTGCAGCCCTTGAAATACGGGCTGCGGCCTGTTGTCGCACGGCTTGAAAACGTAACACTTTATTGCTAAGTGCGCGGACTTTAGCGGCCTGTTCAGGCGCGGCCTCGTGTCGCGATCGGGCTGCAACGCAGCCCGAGCAAGCATGCGCCAAGGCAACGGTGCTGATACAGCCCAGCAGCCGCCGGAAGGCTTAGTAGTAGGCGTTTTCTTTCTGGCTGTGGTCAGTCACGTCACGCACGCCCTTCAGCTCAGGGATACGCTCGAGCAGGGTGCGCTCGATGCCTTCTTTCAAGGTTACGTCAGCCTGGCCGCACCCTTGGCAACCACCGCCAAACTGCAGCACAGCAATGCCGTCGTCCACTACATCTACCAAGCTGACCTGGCCGCCATGGCTGGCCAGACCAGGGTTGATTTCGGTCTGCAGGTAGTAGTTGATGCGCTCGTTGATCGGGCTGTCTTCATTGACCATCGGCACCTTGGCGTTCGGCGCCTTGATGGTCAGCTGGCCACCCATGCGGTCGGTGGCGTAGTCGACCAGGGCATCTTCCAAGAACGGCACGCTGACCGCATCCAGGTAAGCGGTGAAGCTCTTGAGGCCAACGGCGGTGTCGTCAGGCTTCTCTTCGCCCGGCTTGCAGTAGGCGATGCAGGTTTCGGCGTACTGGGTGCCCGGCTGGGTGATGAAAATACGAATGCCGATGCCAGGCGTGTTCTGCTTGGAGAGCAGATCGGCCAGGTAGTCATGGGCGGCGTCGGTAATGGTTATAGCGCTCATGTAGGTTCCTCACAGACTTGCCGCCAAGTGTACGCCAACCGGCGCATCGAACAAAGTCCTAGTATTTGACTCGGGAAAGCGCGTAGTGCGGCTCGCCCCCTCGCGGGGCCGCCAGCCACGCTTGCATGCGCCGGTACAGGCCACGTTCCAGCCAGCAGTAGCTGAACCACGACATTAGTCCAATGGACGGCACGCACACGGCGAATACCCAGTAAGGATTCAATTGCAGCCGCTGGCTGGCGAACCAACCGGCGTACAGCACCAGCACATGGATCAGGTACACGGAATACGAGCAGTCGCCCAGCGCCTTGAGCAGCCGGTTACCTTTGAACATCGGTTCCAGGGCGATGAAGGCCAGCACGATCATTGCGCTCGGCACCCCCCAATGCAGCAAGCGCTGCGATGCATCGAGGTGATAGATGGCCAGCCCTGCAGCCCCCAGCAGCAGCAACGCCAGAACGCGGCCCTGGCGGATCAGCCCATGGCGGTACAAGACCCCAAGGCCGATGCCGAGCAAAAACTCATAGATGATGTCGTTGTTGTAAAAGCGGCTGAGCAAGCCGAACCGCCCCAGCACCTCGCTGACCAGCAGCAAGGCGGCAGCCACCAGCAGCAAGTGGTGACGTTTACGCACAAGGAAAGCCAGGCCAAACAACAGGTAGAAGAACATCTCGAAGTTCAGCGTCCAGCCCACGTTCAAGGTGGGATACAGGCCATAACCGCCGGGGTTCTCCGCCGGGATGAACAGCAGCGAAAGCAGCAGGTGATGCCAACTGAACACCTGGTGCGGCATCCATTGGCTGAACGCCAGCAACAGCAAGGCCATCAGGGCCGTATAGAACCAGTAGGCGGGAACGATGCGCAGCACCCGGTTGAGTAGAAACTGGCGCGGCTCGACCGGCTTGTCGCAGGTCGACAGGTAGATGACCAGCCCACTGATCACGAAGAAGATGTCCACGCCCACAGCGCCGCGGTCAGTGAGCAATTGGCCGACGGGGCCGGTGGCATGGAAGTCGAAGAAAATCTGCATGAAATGGTGGCAGACCACCACCCAAGCGGCGAACGCCCGCAATGCCTGAAGCGAATACAACATGAAATAACCTGCGCTTTTCGGTGCATTGAGGCCCGTATCGGCTGTGTGAGCACCGATACAGGCCACCTAACCCTTTCCGACCGCAGGTGTATCGGAAAGGTCAGCCAAACCGATCAGAGGTTTTCGTAGCGGTTCATGTCCAGCACCCCGGCCTCGAGCGGCTCGGTTTCCTTGATGTAGCTGCTCAGGTCATGGAAGTAGTGCCAGAACTCGGGGTGGCTGCGGCGCACGCCCCAGCGCATGACAATGCGTTCGAACTTCGCCGCATCGTCCTTCGCGTACTCCATGTCCTCGACGAACTCCGGCACATCCTTGGTCGGGATGTTGAACATGAAGTTGGGGTAACTGCTGAGCACACCGGGGTACAGGGTCAGGGTGTCCAGGCCAGGCTGGTAGCGATAGGCCTCGCCAAGCAGGAAGGCCACGTTGCTGTGCGCGCGGTTGCGTAGCAGGCTGTACACCTGACGCTGGCCGCCCTGCCCTTCGATGCGCAACATCGTCGCCTCAGGCAGCTGGTTGATCACCTTCAGCCCGGCCGCCGGGCGCGAGACCAGGCGGCTGAGCGACTGTTCGGCATTGCGGAACTCTTCGCTCATTTGCGGCCGCGAGCAGAAGGCGCCCTGGCAGCGGTTGATCGGGTCGGGCGCGGCATTCAGGCTGCCGGTGCGCTGCAACAGCTTGAGGCCGAAGTCACGCGTGGGGTTGCGCGGGTCAAGCTTGATACCGCTCGGCGTGTCGCTGTCAATGTCCTCGTAGTCCAGCCACATCTTGACCTTGCCGCTGTTCTGGTACCAGTCGCCAAGAATCGCCTTGCGTTGGTCTGCCGGCATCAGGCGCAGGAAATTGACCTCGGCACCGTTGCGAATCAGGTCGAAGTACAGGCGCGTCTGCAGCTGGTGGGACACGTTGCCATACACATCGAAATTGACTGCCAGCTGGTAATAGGTGCGTTCGAGCAGCGGGTAGTCGAACAGCCAGACGGTAAGGGGCACATCGCCGACCAGGCCCTTGGTGACCGAGGCGCTGTCGAAATGACGGAATATGCTCAGCAGGGCATTGTCGTTACCGGCCCACAGCGTCGCCCAGCCTGGGGCCGGCATCTCGGCATAGGCTTCCCGGCGCAGCTTTTCATACGCGTTGCGCTTGTCGCGGTACGCGTGCCACAGGCTCAGCACACTGCCCACGTCGTCGTTCTGGCCTGGCATGGCCAGCAACGGCGTGGCTTCGCCGCGGTAGTGCGCATCGGTGATGTAGCGGTCGTGCGCGGGCTCCTGGAACAACGCCCAGAAGTTGTCGCGAATCACGTCGGTGGCGATCTGCCCCCGGCAAACAGGCCCGCGGATGAAGGTGCGCACGAAGTATTCGGCGTTATCCAGCATGAACTGGTAGCGCGCCACCGCCGGGATGGCCTCGAAGGTTTCGAACGGGTTGGCGCGGTGGCGTGGGCCATAGCCGGGCAGCGCGCTGGCATGCCAGTCACCGGCATAGAACAGCTGCTTCACCCGCTTGAGCTTTTGCGGCCCCATTGGGTAGGTGATGTGCGTCTTGTGCACGATCACGCCCTGCACCGGGATCAACCGGTAATAGAAGTCGGTACCTGGCGGGTCGTTGGGCCGCCGCGTGGCGATGATGTCAGCCGGCTGGCCGCTTGGCGTGCGCGAGCGCACCCACTGGAAGAAGTGGCCCTGCTCGCCCCCTGCAAAGTAGATATGCGCCAGGAACAGGTGCTCGTACAGCCAGCGGCCAACCAGCGCTTCGGTGGAGCCTGGGCGGTTGAGCAGCTCCTCCCATTCGACGATTTGCCGGGCTTCGGCAGCGCTGGGTTGAATCGGCTGGTATTCGACCGGTGCGCCGGCGGCCAGCCAGCGGCGCATGGTGTCGTATTGCTGGTCCGTCAACCCGGTCACGGCCAGCGGCATGCCTTCCTTGGGATGTGCGCCGGCGTAGGCATCGAACTCATGGGGCAAGGGGCACATGTTGTTGCGGTTCAGGCCCAGGACGATCTCGTCAGGCACCTTGGCATTGGGCGTGAGTGGCGTCTTGTGCCCCAGTTCGAGCATGCGCGCCATCAGCGCGGCTTGGCTGCCCTGGTTGTCGATCACCGAATAGAACCCTTTCTTGCGCCACTCGCTTTCGCTGTGGGCGTCGTAGAACAGCCGAGTGGTGGGCACTGCCTGGCTGCGCTCGCCCTGGTACACCGGTACCTTGCTGGCCCCGCGTACCGCGCCTTCGGGGCTTTCCAGCTTCAGCTGGCAGGCGGCATCGTTGCAGGCGTGGCAGGCCACGCACTTCTCGGTGAAAATGGGTTGAATGTCCCGGGTATAGGATATCGCCGGGCTCGACTGGGGGGCTTGCCCAAGCACCGCGCCACTGAGGAGCAGGGCGAAAGCGCCGGCAAGGATACGTTGCACCATGTGCGGAAAGTCCTGGTTCTTGAAGCCATCACGATTTGTTGCCTGGTCGTCCTTGGCCGCGGTTTTTCACCGGCTAGGCCAACATGAGCAGAATTCATGGAAATGGGCGATGCACCTAAAAACCGCGCAGCTTTGTTATGATTCGGCCCCTTCTGATATTCGCCCGACCAGGTAGTTCCTATGTCCGACCGCAGCGCTCGTCTCCAAGCACTCCAGAACGCCCTCAAAGAGCGCATCCTGATCCTCGACGGCGGCATGGGCACTATGATCCAAAGCTACCGGCTCGAGGAACACGACTATCGTGGCACGCGTTTCGCCGATTGGCCAAGCGATGTCAAGGGTAACAACGATTTGTTGCTGCTCAGCCGCCCAGACGTGATCGCTGCCATCGAGAAAGCCTACCTGGATGCGGGCGCGGATATTCTCGAAACCAACACCTTCAACGCCACGCAAATCTCCCAAGCCGACTACGGCATGGAATCGCTGGTGTACGAGCTGAACGTCGAAGGCGCACGCATTGCCCGCCAGGTGGCCGATGCCAAGACGCTGGAAACTCCCGACAAGCCGCGCTTCGTTGCTGGCGTGCTCGGCCCTACCAGCCGCACCTGCTCGATTTCACCCGACGTCAACGACCCTGGTTACCGCAACGTCACCTTCGACGAGCTGGTGGTCAACTATGTGGAGGCCACCCGTGGCCTGATCGAAGGCGGCGCCGACCTGATTTTGATCGAGACCATCTTCGACACCCTCAACGCCAAGGCGGCGATCTTCGCCGTGCAACAGGTGTTCGAGGAGGACAGCATCGAACTGCCGATCATGATCTCCGGCACCATTACCGATGCCTCCGGGCGCACCCTGTCGGGCCAGACCACCGAAGCGTTCTGGAACTCGGTACGCCACGCCAAGCCGATTTCCGTGGGGCTGAACTGCGCCCTGGGCGCCAAGGACCTGCGCCCGTACCTGGAAGAACTGTCGACCAAGGCCGACACCCATGTCTCGGCACACCCCAACGCCGGCCTGCCCAACGCCTTCGGTGAATACGACGAAAGCCCAGCCGAAATGGCTGCGGTGGTCGAGGAGTTCGCCGCCAGTGGGTTCCTCAACATCATCGGCGGTTGCTGCGGTACCACCCCAGGCCACATCCAGGCCATTGCCGAAGCGGTCGCCAAATACCCACCACGCGAGATTCCGGAAATCGTCAAGGCCTGCCGCCTGTCGGGCCTGGAGCCGTTCACCATCGACCGCCAGTCGCTGTTCGTGAACGTCGGCGAGCGTACCAACATCACCGGGTCCGCCAAGTTCGCCCGGCTTATCCGTGAAGAGAACTACACCGAAGCCCTGGAAGTCGCCCTGCAGCAGGTCGAAGCCGGCGCCCAGGTGATCGACATCAACATGGACGAAGGGATGCTCGACTCCCAGGCCGCCATGGTGCGCTTCCTCAACCTGATCGCTGGCGAACCGGATATCTCGCGCGTGCCGATCATGATCGACTCGTCGAAGTGGGAAGTGATCGAGGCGGGCCTGAAGTGCATCCAGGGCAAGGGCATCGTCAACTCCATTTCCATGAAAGAAGGCGTGGAGCAGTTCAAGCACCACGCCCGACTGTGCAAACGCTACGGCGCCGCCGTGGTGGTCATGGCCTTCGACGAAGTCGGCCAGGCCGACACGGCTGCGCGCAAGAAGGAAATCTGCCAGCGCAGTTACGACATCCTGGTCAACGAAGTGGGCTTCCCGCCGGAAGACATCATCTTCGACCCGAACATCTTCGCCGTCGCCACCGGTATCGAAGAGCACAACAACTACGCCGTCGATTTCATCGAGGCCTGTGCCTACATTCGCGACCACCTGCCGCATGCGCTGAGCTCGGGCGGTGTGTCCAACGTGTCGTTCTCGTTCCGTGGCAACAACCCGGTGCGTGAGGCGATCCATTCGGTGTTCCTCTACCACGCGATCCAGAACGGCCTGACCATGGGTATCGTCAACGCCGGCCAGCTGGAAATCTACGACGAAATTCCCGCTGCGCTGCGCGAAAAGGTCGAGGACGTGGTGCTCAACCGCACCCCGCACGGCACCGACGCCCTGCTGGCAATCGCCGAAGACTACCGCGGCGGTGGTGCCACCAAAGAGGTGGAAAACGAGGAGTGGCGCTCGCTGCCGGTGGAAAAACGCCTGGAGCACGCGCTGGTCAAGGGTATTACCGCTTTCATCGTCGAGGACACTGAAGCGTGCCGCCAGCAGTGCGCACGCCCGATCGAAGTGATCGAAGGCCCGCTGATGAACGGCATGAACGTGGTCGGGGACCTGTTCGGCGCGGGCAAGATGTTCCTGCCCCAGGTGGTCAAGTCGGCCCGGGTGATGAAGCAGGCCGTGGCGCACCTGATCCCCTTCATCGAGGCCGAGAAAGGTGACAAGCCCGAAGCCAAAGGCAAGATCCTGATGGCCACGGTGAAAGGCGACGTGCACGACATCGGCAAGAACATCGTTGGCGTGGTGCTGGGCTGCAACGGTTACGATATCGTCGACCTTGGCGTGATGGTGCCGGCCGAGAAAATTCTGCAAACCGCTCGCGACGAAAAGTGCGACATCATCGGCCTCTCCGGCCTGATCACGCCGTCGCTGGACGAGATGGTCCACGTTGCCCGCGAAATGCAGCGCCAGGGCTTCACGCTGCCGCTGATGATCGGGGGCGCCACGACGTCCAAGGCGCATACCGCCGTCAAGATCGAACCGAAGTACAGCAACGATGCCGTGGTTTACGTTACCGACGCTTCGCGCGCGGTTGGCGTGGCTACTCAGCTGCTGTCCAAGGAACTCAAGCCAGGCTTCATCGAGAAGACCCGCCAGGAGTACGTGGAGGTACGCGAACGCACCGCCAACCGCAGTGCCCGTACCGAGCGCCTGAGCTACGCCCAGGCCATCGCCGCCAAGCCGCAATACGACTGGGCCGGCTACCAGCCAGCCGTGCCCTCCTTCACCGGCGTGAAGGTGCTGGAAGACATCGATCTGCGCACCTTGGCCGAATACATCGACTGGACACCGTTCTTCATTTCCTGGGACCTGGCCGGCAAGTTCCCGCGCATCCTCACCGACGAGGTGGTCGGCGAAGCGGCCACGGCGCTGTACACCGATGCCCGTGAAATGCTCGACAAGCTGATCGACGAAAAGCTGATCAGTGCCCGGGCGGTGTTCGGCTTCTGGCCAGCCAACCAGGTCGCCGATGACGATATCGAAGTCTACGGTGCAGATGGCCAGACCCTGGCCACCCTGCACCACCTGCGCCAGCAGACCATCAAGCCGGACGGCAAGGCCAACTGGTCGCTGGCCGACTTCGTCGCGCCCAAAGGCAGCGGCGTGACCGATTACGTGGGGGGCTTCATCACCACGGCCGGCATTGGTGCCGAGGAAGTGGCCAAGGCCTATCAGGACAAAGGCGACGACTACAGCTCGATCATGGTCAAGGCCCTGGCCGACCGCTTGGCCGAAGCCTGTGCCGAATGGCTGCACGAACAGGTGCGCAAGCAACACTGGGGTTATGCCCGCGACGAGCAACTGGACAACGAAGCGCTGATCAAGGAGCAGTACCGCGGCATCCGCCCGGCACCGGGCTACCCGGCCTGCCCGGACCATACCGAAAAAGAAACTTTGTTCCGCCTGCTCGACGGAACAGCCATTGGCGAAACCGGGCCAAGCGGGGTGTTCCTCACCGAGCACTTCGCGATGTTCCCGGCCGCGGCGGTCAGTGGCTGGTACTTCGCCCACCCGCAGGCGCAGTACTTTGCCGTGGGCAAGGTCGACAAGGACCAGATCGAGTGTTACAGCGCGCGTAAAGGCCAGGACGTCAGCGTCAGCGAGCGCTGGCTGGCCCCTAACCTGGGTTACGACAGCTGAGTCTGCCGGGGCCGCCTTGCGGCCCTTCGCGCCCCCCGGTGGCGGCTGCCCGGGCCCGTTTGCTTCGGCATGCGCGGGCTCAGGTCGCGAACGGGTTGCACGGTAGCGGCAAACCCCACCTACACTGTCCCTGATTGCCTCTGATTATTCAGGAGCCACCATGGACGATTCCAGCCAAGGCAAACCGCCGACCTTCTGGCAGATGCTGCACAGCATCCTCGCCGCCGCCTTCGGCGTGCAAAGCGGCAAGAACCGCGCCCGCGACTTCACCCATGGCAAGGCAAGCCATTTCATCGTCATGGGCACGCTGTTCACCTTGGTGTTCATTGCCGTGCTGATTGGCCTGGTGCAACTGGCGCTGCACCTTACCGCGCGTTAATCACCTGGCGCAAAGCACAACGCCTGCGCAATGGCTGCCGCAGGCGCCTTGGCTGCATCACGGTTGGAAGGTGCGAGTCACTGGTGGCTGACCCAGTACACGGCGGTGACGACCACCAGCACGATCAGGCAGAGGATCGCCCAGGCATCGACGCTGCTGTCAGCTTTGCGGACCTTGGTTGAGTTTCCCATTGCATTGCCTCTTGTAGTGGTTATGGGAATGCACTTCACAACCAGCAGTTAAGACGAGCAATGCCCTTCTCTCAAGCAGGGTCTTTCAATATTCGACCGGCGACGTCAAAAACGGGTATTGGTAACTGGCAGGCCGCCCTTCGGCGCTGTAACGCTGAAAATCCACGCCATAGTCGTCCCGCTCCAGCAGTTTCAGCCAACGCCTGGCCTTGGCCTGGTCAATCACCTGCATGACCGGCGCCGTGTGTTCGCGCAAGCCATCACGGTTCAGCGCCAGCCCCTGGGCATCATCGTGCAGCATTACCATGGCCCAGCCACCGAGGGTGAAGTGCCCACCCAACAGCACGCTCAAGCGGCCGTCGATGCGCGCACGCAGCGCCTCAGGCGAGCTGTTCACAGCACCGAACAACACGTCACGCCCCGGCGTGCGGCCTGCTTCCTGGAAGGCTTGCATGGCGCCGAAGGCCATTTCATCATTGGCCGACCACACCAAGCCGATGTTCGGGTAACGCTGCAGCAGCAGCTGTGCCTGCTCGTAGGCCCGCTGTCGGCTCCAGCCGCCATACACCACCTGGCGCAGGCGCACCTGGGGGAAATCGGCCAGCGCCCTGCGCATGCCCTGCTCGCGCAGTTGCGAGGCCGGCGTGGTCTTGACGCCGACAAACGCCAGCAACTCCACCGGGCCATGGCCACGTGGCAATTGCGCGACCATCTGATGCAACATCTCGAAACCAGCCTGTTCGTCATTGCTGGTCAGTGTGCCCAGTGGCGCGGCGAACTTGTCGGGCTGGGCCAGGATGCTGCGCTCCTGGCTGGCAGTTAGGCCATTGTTCACCAGCAGCAGCTTCACCCCCGTGCCGCGCGACAGGCGCAGGATTTCCGGCGCCACGTATTGCTCGTTGACCACTACCAGGTAATCGGGCCGCTGCGGCGCGGTGAGTATCGCCCGGGCCTGGATCAACGCCTGGTCGGCACTGCGCTCGGTGTATTGCACGCGCAGGGTCATGCCCAGCTCCTGGGCGGCGGCCTGCATGAACCGGCTGTAGCTGTTCCAGAACGTCTCGCTGGACAGCCCCGGGTTGAGGAATACCACCGAAGCCGGCTGTGCGCTCGCCGCCAGCGGCAAGGCAAGACAAACGCTTTGGCACAACGCCTTGAGCATGGGCTGACATCTCTGTAACGCAAACCGCGGATTATACCCGCCACGCCATAGACCGGGCACAAATGGCAGTCAATCTCACATAGTCCATTTGGTTCTTTTCATATGCAAAAACATCACTTTAGCGCATAAACGCAACCTGCTATCGTTCCCCGGCTCCGTACCGGAGTGCGCGGCCGTGCGCGCGAATAGCTGCATGCCTGAGACAGGACTTATATGTACGTATACGACGAGTACGATCAGCGGATCATCGAGGACCGCGTCAAGCAGTTCCGTGATCAGACCCGCCGCTACCTGGCCGGTGAGCTGAGCGAAGAAGAATTCCGCCCTCTGCGCCTGCAGAACGGCCTATACATCCAACGTTTCGCGCCGATGCTGCGTGTCGCCGTGCCGTACGGCCAGCTGAACGCCACCCAGGTTCGCACCCTGGCCAAGATCGCCCGCGACTACGACAAGGGCTACGCCCACATTTCCACCCGGCAGAACGTGCAGTACAACTGGCCGGCGCTGGAAGATGTTCCGGACATCCTTGCCGAGCTGGCCAAAGTGCAGATGCATGCGATCCAGACCAGCGGCAACTGCCTGCGCAACACCACCACCGACCAGTTCGCCGGGGTTGCTGCAGACGAGGTCATCGACCCGCGGCCATGGTGCGAAATCGTGCGCCAGTGGACCACTTTCCACCCGGAATTCGCCTTCCTGCCGCGCAAGTTCAAAATTGCCATCAATGGCTCGCAGGAAGACCGTGCCGCCATCGAAGTGCACGATATCGGCCTGGAGCCGGTGCGCAATGCGGCCGGTGAGCTGGGCTTCCGCGTATTGGTAGGCGGCGGCCTGGGGCGTACCCCAGTGGTCGGCTCGTTCATCAACGAATTCCTGCCGTGGCAAGACCTGATCAGCTACCTCGACGCCATCCTGCGCGTGTACAACCGTTACGGTCGCCGTGACAACAAGTACAAGGCGCGGATCAAGATCCTGGTCAAGGCCCTGACCCCGGAAGTGTTCGCCGAAAAGGTCGAGGCCGAAATGGTTCACCTGCGTGGCGGCAGCACTACCCTGACCGAAGCCGAAGTGCAGCGGGTATCGCGCCACTTCGTCGACCCCGAATACCTGGCCCTGGACAACGTCGACTTCACCGCCCAGGACGCCGAGTACCCAGGCTTCGCCCGCTGGCGCTCGCGCAACACCCGTGCCCACAAGCGCCCGGGGTACGTGGCCGTGACCCTGTCGCTCAAACCCACCGGCGTGGCCCCGGGTGACCTGACCGACAAGCAGCTGGACGCCGTGGCCGACCTGGCCGAGCGCTACAGCTTCGGCTTCCTGCGTACCTCGCACGAGCAGAACATCATTCTGGCCGATGTCGAGCAGCGCCAACTGCACGCGCTGTGGCTGGAATTGCGCGAAAGCGGCTTCGCCACCCCGAACATCGGCCTGCTGACCGATATCATCTGCTGCCCGGGCGGTGATTACTGCTCGCTGGCCAATGCCAAGTCGATCCCGATCGCCGAGTCCATCCAGCGCCGCTTCGACGACCTGGACTACCTGTTCGACATCGGCGAAATCGACCTGAACATTTCCGGCTGCATGAACGCCTGCGGCCACCACCACGTGGGCCACATCGGCATCCTCGGCGTGGACAAGAAGGGTGAGGAATTCTACCAGGTGTCGCTGGGCGGCAACGCTGCACGCGGCGCAAGCCTGGGCAAGATCCTCGGCCCGTCCTTCGCCCAGGATGACATGGCCGATGTGATCGAAAAGCTGATCGCGGTGTACGTCGAGCAACGTACCGAGGAAGAGCGTTTCATCGACACCTACCAGCGTATCGGTATCGACCCCTTCAAGGAACGCGTCTATGCAGCGAATCATTAAGAACAATCAGATCGTCGACGAAACCTGGCACCTGCTGCCCAAGGAAACGTCTTTCGACGAGCTGACCAACTGCGACGACTACATCGTTCCGCTGCAGATGTGGCGTGACCATGCCCATGTGCTCAAGGCCCGCGACGGCGGCCTTGGCGTGTGGCTTGACAGCGACCAGGAAGCCGAAGAAATCGGCGAAGACGTGCAGTACTTCCAGGTCATCGCCTTGAACTTCCCCGCCTTCACCGATGGGCGCAGCTACTCCAATGCGCGCCTGTTGCGTGACCGCTACGGCTTCAAGGGCGAGCTGCGTGCCATTGGCGACGTATTGCGCGACCAGTTGTTCTACATGGCCCGTTGCGGTTTCGATGCGTTCGCCATCCGTGCCGACAAGGACCCGGAAGACGCATTGCAGGGCCTCAAGGACTTCTCGGTGACCTACCAGGCCGCTACCGACGAGCCGCTGCCGCTGTTCCGTCGCCGCTGATTGCCACCTGCAACACCCACGGCCCGCCGCGATGGCGGGCCGTTTCATTTGCGCCCGCCTGTACCGCTCAACCCTGCCCCAGCCTCCTCCCCGCCCACCCACGCCTGCGCCCTTTTTTGCCTGAGGCTCAAATGTCCTTGGTCGAATCCCGCCTTAATCAAAGCCCGTCAAACTTGCACACTGCTCCACACTCAAACAACGGACGGGGCTGCACCCTCTGGCTGAAACCCAGCCCCTTCCCTCACCTACCAGGAGCCACCTCATGAGCATTCCATCTTTTGGTTTGGGTACTTTTCGCCTCACGGGCCAGACGGTCATCGACTCGGTCAAGGCCGCCCTCGAGCTGGGCTACCGGGCCGTCGACACCGCGCAGATCTACAAGAACGAAGCAGAGGTCGGCCAGGCCATCGCCGAGAGCGGTGTAGCACGCGGTGAGTTGTTCATTACCACCAAGATCTGGGTCGACAACTATGCCCCTGGCAAGCTGCAAGACAGCTTGAAGGAAAGCCTGAAAAACCTGCGCACCGACTACGTGGACCTGTTGCTGATTCACTGGCCAGCCCCGGGCAATGGCGTTGACCTGCCCGACTACATGGCCGCCTTGGCCGACGTCAAGAAAGCGGGCCTGACCCGCCAGATCGGGGTGTCGAACTTCAACATCGCGTTGACCGAGCAAGCCATCAAGGTGGTGGGCAAAGGCGAAATCGCCACCAACCAGATCGAGCTCAGCCCGTACTTGCAGAACAGCAAGCTGGCTGCTTACCTCGAGGCGCAAGGCATCACTGTCACGTCCTACATGACCTTGGCCTACGGCAAGGTGCTGAAGGACCCGGTGCTGACCGAGATCGCCACCAAGCACAAGGCCACCGTGGCCCAGGTTGCCCTGGCCTGGGCCCTGCAACTGGGCTACGCGGTGATCCCCTCGTCGACCCAGCGCGAGAACCTGGCCAGCAACCTGTTGGCCCGTGGCTTGAAGCTGGATAACCAGGACATGGCACGCATCGCCACGCTGGAACGCAATGGCCGTGAAGTCAGCCCGCAGGGCCTTGCCCCTGATTGGGACTGAGTCACTCTGCAGGGGGCATTGGACCGAGCGCCACTTTGCCCGGCCAAGCCGTGTACAGTACGCCTACAACAATGCCCAAAAAGGAGCCCGGCCCATGAGCCTAACGCTGCCCCCCCTGCACATCGACTGCGATTTCGATTCCGGCAATATCCAGGTACTGGATGCCAGCAACCCGGCCCAGGTGCGCCTGGCCATCCGCCCGGACACCCACAGCGACCATTACCAGTGGTTCCACTTCAGGGTCAGCGGGCTGACGCCGGGCCAGGTCCACCGCTTCAGCCTCGACAACGCCTCTGGCGCTTCGTACAAGCATGCCTGGAGCGGCTACAACGCCGTTGCCAGTTACGACCAGCAACGCTGGTTCCGGGTGCCCAGCCAGTTCGATGGCAGCGCGCTTTCGTTCGAGCTCAAGGCTGAGCAGCCGCAGGTCTGGTTCGCTTACTTCGAACCGTACCCGCGCGCCCGCCACAACCAGTTGATCGAGCGGGCCCGGCAACTGCCCGGTGTCGAATTGCTGGCCAGCGGCCGCAGTGTACAAGGCCGGGACATTCCCCTGCTGCGGGCGGGTGATGGTGCCGAGGGCAAGCGCAAGCTATGGCTGATCGCCCAGCAACACCCCGGCGAGCACATGGCCGAATGGTTCATGGAAGGCGTGATCGACCGCCTGCAGGCTAACGACACGGTGATCCAGCAACTGCTGGGCAAAGCCGATCTGTACCTGATCCCCAACATGAACCCCGACGGCGCCTTCCTTGGCCATCTGCGCACCAACTTCAAGGGCAAGGACCTCAACCGTGCCTGGCAGGACGCCAGTGTCGAACTCACCCCGGAAGTGTTCTTCGCCCAGGCGCAGATGAAGCAATATGGTGTGGATGCCTTCATCGACGTACACGGTGATGAAGAAATCCCCCATGTATTCACGGCGGCGTGCGAGGGCAACCCAGGCTACACGCCCCGGCTGGCAAAGCTTGAGGCGCAGTTCCGCAGCACCTTGTGCAGCCTTACCCGCGACTTCCAGACCGTACATGGCTACACCCGGGACGAGCCTGGCCAGGCGAACACCACCCTGGCCTGCAATGCGGTGGGCATGGCGTACGACTGTCTGTCGCTGACCCTGGAGATGCCATTCAAGGACCACGACGATGCGCCAGACCCCGTCAATGGCTGGTCTGGCGCGCGCTCGAAGGCACTGGCCGGCGCCGTGCTGGAGACGTTGGCACGCATGCTTGGCGACTTGCGCTGACCCTGCGGCTGCTTAACGCCTTCAAAACTGCACATCCAGAATCACACTGTCGGTATAGCTCGCCGCGGGGGGCGTGGCCTGGTCGGTGTAGACCTTGGCGTTATAGTTGAACACCTGGCTGCCGGTGCCGGTACCAGCACCGGGGTTCACATCCGCATCAGTGCTCGCACGGCGTGCCGCACCGACCGCGCCCCACCGCACCGCACCGGCACTCTTGAAAATGTCGTATGCCAGGTAATTGCTGGTAGTAGATTTCATGCGCCGCCTGCCATTGGCCACGTTCTGCCCGTCGTCCAGGCCCACCGTGTAGTTGCTGCCCTTGGTGCACGACACACTCAGGCTCTGGCTGACCGTGGCGAACCCTGCCACCACCGGGGCGCTGCCAAAGTTGATGTTGGGTGTGGTGATCTGGCAATCGTTGGTCACTGTCAGGCTCACGGTCATTGTCTTGCTACCTGAACCGATGTCGCGCCCAAGGCACACGCCGAGCAAGCCAATGCCCGAGCAGTAGTCCCAGCTCCAGGCAACGGTCAGGGTTTCCTGGTACAGGCCAGCGGCGACATTGCTGCCCACCTGGGTGCGCATGTACAGCGGCACCGACTTGGGGGTGGTGCCGCCGAGCAAACCCAACAGGTCGAGAATGCCGGTACGGGCAAAGTCGTAGGCCACGCCGCGGGCAATCGGGTAATTGGTGGTGTTGTCGCCATACACCGTGTAAGGAATCACATCCCCCGTCGGGCCGACCAGGCCACTGCTGGGCGATGTGATAGTGAGATAGAAATGGTCGCTGTTGCTCAGCACGCTCAGCAGCGACCCTGTGCACTGCAACCCCGAGTTCAGGGTCGAGGCGTTCTGTGCCGTGGTGCGCACCTGCGTAGAATTGGGGCTGCCGAACGCGGCCGGCAGGGTCGCCACCGATGAGCACAGCCCCCAGGCGGCCCCCATCGGCAACCACAGCAAGCTCGCCAGCAGGCCCCGCTGCCAGGCCGTCATCGGCACACCAGCGGCCCAAGCAACGGGATCGAACCTTGCGCCTCGGGGAAGTCGAACTCGACCTGGCAGCGCCCGCCCCCCTCCAGCACGACCCGCAGGCGGTTGCGTGGCGACAGGTTCTCCAAGTACACCAGCCCGTCCCAACCGACCACAGCCTGGCTGCCCGATTGCTCGTGGGTCACCCGGCTGCCCAGCTTCAGCGGCTGCTGGTTGGCATCAACCAGCTCGATGCTGGCCGCCAGTACCCGTTTCAGCGGGAACTCCAGCAGGTAGCCACTGCCGCGGCGCACGGCCACACGCTGCTCCACATTCGGCGCCAGCACATCGGGCGGCAGGTCCATGGGGTCGATCTCGTACTTGCCGCGGTAGTAACCACTGCTGTACGGCACCAGCAGGTGGCCGCCGGCATCGGTGCGGCCGACCTCCTGGTTTTCATAACGCACCGGTACATCGGCATAGCCGTCGGTACTGACCACAACGAAAGCGTCGTCGATCCGGTTGGCGGCGAACAGCCCATCCATCCAAACCAGCGAGCCACTGGCATCGGCCCAGCGGGTCGTTTCGCCGCTGCTGCCATATACGCCGGCCTGTAGCTGTACCGACTGCAAGCGCCAGGTCACATCGGCCTGGCGATAGGCATCGCGGTCGCTACCCTGGGCATAGCCGAGGTTATAGCCCACGCCGCTGCCTACCGGCACGGCGCGCCCGTAATTGACCCGTTGCAGGGTTTCACCGGTGTTACTGCGTTCCAGGCCTAGCGCCAGCGTGCCATGGGTGTCGAAGGGAATCACCAGTTGCGCCTGCACGGCCCACTGGCCGCCAGCGATTTCGCGGTTGGCTGACAGGTACACGCTGCTGCTGCCCGACAACGGCCTGCTGTAGCTCAGGTTGATCAGCCGGGTACGCGTGCCGTCTGCAGAGCGCACGTCAAAGTAGCCGGCACCGACGTTGCCGTACCTGTCAAGGTTGAGGCTGAGGCTGACCTGCTCGCTGCGTGTGCTTGCCTGTATGTCCGGGGTGTCGACCCGGCTCAGGTCGGCATAGTCGGCACGGCGTTGCAGGCGCTGGTAACTGAAACCGAAGCGCTGGCTGTTGTATTGGTAACCCAGCGCGACCTGCTGCCCCTGATCGCCGTCGAAACGGCTCTGGGCGAGCGCGGCATTGAGCACACCGAAGTTGCCCAGCCGCAGGTTGCCACCCAGGCCACCCAGCATCAGCGAGGCAGCGGTTTCAAGGTGGGTTTCCACGGTGAACGTGTCGCTTACCCCATGGCGCAGGCTGGCGCTGGCCGCCCCCGCGCCGTAGGCAAAGTCCCGCACACCGTAGTCGCGCCTCAGGCTCCCGGCCGCTATCGAATAGTCTGACAGGCCTTTTTGCAACAGGCTGCTGGTGACGTAGAACGGTAAGGTGGTGGAAACCTGCCGGCCCAAGGCGTCGGTGGTGACCACCACCGCTTCGCCGGCACCGTTGATGAACGGCACGTTGGTCAGCGTGTAGGGGCCTGGCTGCAATTCGTTGGAACTGGCCTTGTAGCCGTTGATGAACAGGTCGAGCGAGGTCGGTACCGCGGCTTCGCCGGCAAACGCCGGCAAGGGGTAGGTGACCAGGTCCGGCCGTGCGGCGAAGTCGCGCGACAGTTGCACGCCGCCCACCCGGACCGAACGGGTCCAGGGCAGTGCCCCGGTAACGAAATCGCCGGCCTCGTAGGTCAACAGGCGCTGCTCGTCGGTGAAGCGCCAGGTGGTGTCGTAGCGCAGGAAGCCCCGCCTTGCCGGGTCGGCCTGCGCGCCATTGAACGATTGGCGCCATTGCCCGGTGCTGGCGAAGGTGCCCCAGTCATCGAACACCCGCAGTTCGTTCCAGGCCGCCAGGTAGGTGCCGCCGTCATCGGTGTCGTTCAGGTACAGGTCGTAGTTGAACAACGCGCCGAAGCTGCTCCGCGCATCGCTGGGCGGGTACAGGTTACGATCGCCGACCTGCTGCTCGGGCAACCAGGCCGGGGGCACTTGCAGCAACAGCCGCAGGTTCCGGCTGTCATAATCGGCGTGCAGCCCGCTCACCGCGTCCAGGGCGACTTCGCCCTGCGGGTCGCCGGGCAGTGTCACACCCGCCGCACGCAACACGGCGCTGTCCAGGTACAACTGCCCGGCCCGCTGCTGCACCGGCACCAGCTCAGCCTTGGGCATGCGGTTCACCATCAGGTCGAGGAACAGCGTGGCGTCGGCGATGGCGGACAGCTCCGTGGGCGGCGGCGGCAGGTCGTCGGCCAGCGCCAACGCTGGGCCAAGCACGGCCAACTGCAGGCACCCGCGGCGCAACCTCAGCGCTAGCCATTTCACACACGGTATCCAACCATTGCCGGGTCCTCCTTGGCCCCTGCGCTGCATTCAGGTGCTGGTTCACTGCCCTTGGGGTATGGTGCCGGCCGTGGCCTGGCCGTTAACCCGGCCTTGCAGCACACTGCCTGTATTCGTCGCCATGGGTGCCGGCCAACGCATACTCGAACCCGGCAGCACATAGCCCAGCAAACCTTCGACCAGCGCCTTGCGCTGGCCGCCCTGCTGCAGCACCACGTCGGTCAGCCGTGCATGCACCGGGCCGGTATTGCGCAGCTCCACATAAGGCTTGCCCTGCACCGTGACCGGCCGCCAGCTCAACTGAGGCTTGCCCACGCTTTCGGCCTTTCGCTGGCCCTCGGGGTCCGCCTTGCCCCACAGCCCTTCGCCGTAGACGAACAGTGGTACGGAATAGCGCATCTGCAGCCGAATGGCGGCCGTGGTGCCGGGGCCGGCCTTGTCGAGCGGGATGGCCGGCGGAATTTCGTCGATGATGATGCGATAGGCCTTTTCCTGGCCGGCAGGTGAAGGGCCGGTGCGGGTCAGGCGGATCAATTGCTTCTGCCCAGGAGGAATATTGGCCACCGGCGGGCTGCCGATGATCTCGCGCTGGGCCTGGAACTGCTCCTGATATCGCCCTTGGTGCCAGGCAAACACCCGCACCTGCAGGTTGGCAGCCTCAGTACCGCGATTTTCCAGCCACAGTGCGCCGGCTTTCTGGTCGGCCTCCAGCACCGGGTCGATCGGCCAGATCAACACCGAGGTGGCTGCCGCAGCCGGCAGGCTTGCCAACCACCACAACCCGATCAGCCCACCCGCCCACTTCGCGCCTACCGCCATTAAGCTCTCCTTAGCACGTGTCATTGGCGCCGCTGGCGTTCACCAGGTCACCATTACTTGCACAACATCGGTATAAGTCCCTGCCGGCAGCTTGCCGGTCAGCTGAACCCGCCCATACACCGGCAGCTTGATCGCCGTGGCGTCGCTGTAGCTCACGGTGGCGCCCTGCCCTATGCCCAACGGCTGGCTATAGGCGGCATCCCGGTACAACTGGTAGGCCAGGACCTGGCTGCCGCTGGTGTTCTTCAGATAGCGCGTGCCGCTGGTACTGTTCTGGCCGCCGCCCAGGCTCATGCTCACCGCCACACCCGGGGTGCACTGGAAGGTCACCGTGGTGCCACCCAGCGAAGTACTGAGCACGCTGGTGGACAACGCCGACTGGGTGCCATAGTTCAGTACCCCATACTGGCTGACACCGCCCACCACCAGACACCCGGCAGCGACCTGCGCCGCGACCGTGAAGGTGCTGGTAGTGGCCGCATCCAGTGGCGCCGCCAGTAGCGCACCAAGGCCAGCCAGGCCCACCGTCAGCCAATGGCGCATGGCTCAGAACGACAACTCGACGGCTACCGTGTCGGTGTACACGCCAGCCGGCAACCCGGCCTTGCCACGCGCCTGGCCGTAAAGGTTGACGGTTTGTGCCACACCGGTACTGGTTGGCAGGGTGATGGTGCCATCGATGGCCAACACGGTGGTGCGCCCGGAGTCGGTATAGAAGTCGTAGGGCACGAAATTCCCCGCGCCATCAGCCAGTGCACGGGTGCCGCCGGTCGATTGGCCGTCATGCGACCCTGCACGCACACGAATCGCCGGCACCGTGCCCGCCGAGCACAGGATGCTCAACGCGCCACCGCTACCCAGCACCTGTGCGTTGGCCGTGGTGAACAAGGCATCCTGGGTGCCGAAATCCAGCGAGCCGAAGTTCAACCCCGAGGTGCCTGAACTGCCATTCACCTGGCAGGCAGCTGTCAAGGTCAGCGTCGAGTTGATGGTCCCGGTCACCGTGGCGGCCTGGGCCTGCGTGGCCAGGGCCAAACCCAGGCCGGCGAGGATGCAGCATGAAAGGTTCGTTCGCATCGGAGTCTCCTTGCGTGGTTACCAGTCCAGAGTCACCCGGAGGGTGTCGCGGTACAGCCCGGCTGGCAGCGCGCGCGGTTGCGCCACCACCACGCCATAGATGGGGATCGGAATCTGTTGCGTGCTGCTGATGGTGAAGGCCCGTGCTTGGCCAATGCCGTAGCGGCTGTTGCCGCCTGGGTCGACTGCCAGTTGATAAGGAATCAGCTGGCTGCCGTTGCTGAGGCGGCGAATGCCGTCGTCGCCATGCATGCCACCATTGATGCGCACGTTGAATGCACGGACTTCGGGGGTGCAACTGATCTGCAGGCTGCCCTCGCCGCCCGCTTCATCCACCCGGCTAAGCAGCGGCTGGTCCCAGTTCGGGCCCCGCTCGCCGAAATCCAGCAAGCCCGGGTTGGCCAGGGTCGCCGGCTGCGCCTCGTTGCTGCTGATCTGGCAGGCGGCGCTGATCACCAGCCGCGCCTGAATGAAGCCAGTGGAGCTGCCATGCGCTGCACCGCCTGGCACCAGTAACGGCCCTAGGGTCAACAGCAGGATCGAGGTGCGGTTCACAGCTGCGCGTCCTTGTGCATGGCGGCATCCTCACCAAGTGACCGTGACTTTCAACAGGTCGGCGTACAGGCCGGCTCTGGGCACCCAGGCCAACGTGTCGATTCGCGCATACAGCGGCAATTCGGCCGCGCCGCTATCGGGCACCCGGGCAGCCTGCGCAACGTTCACTGGCAGTGGCTCGCGCCAGGCCGCATCGCGATAGAGCCGATAAGGAATAGGCCGGCCCTGGGCATCGTCGCTGGCCAGGAAGCGCACGTCGCCAGCGCCGCCATGTTGGCCGCCGTCGACCTGTATTTGATAAGGGGTGTCGGGGTTGCACTCAAGGCGCGGTGGGCGCTGGCTCAGCAATACCCCAGTCAGCGGTGCGGCCGGGCCGTCCAGCCGCGGTACAGCACCCAGGTCGATTCGCCCAGCAGCCTGCGCGCCCGCATCGCGGGTCTGGCTGACCAGCATGCAGCCGCGCTGCACCAGCACCCGCACCTCCACCAGAAAGTCTGCCGCTACGCCAGCGTTGCTCAGTAACAGGCCAAACAACCCGGCCAGTAAGCGCTCCTTCACCTTGCTGTCCTTATCGCCCTATGCTCAGTTGAGCGTAGCAGCGAGGCACGGCGCCAAATGCTGAGGCCGACCGTTTTTTGGTATTAGCAACAAAGCGATAGCGTTCGATAAAAAAAAACCGCGGGGCGCAGAACCCATCGTGTTTCATGGACCTCCAATAGGCAGAAGCCGGCGAATGGTCCGATATTCTGATAAGGTGTACCTCCATCATCCTGCCTCAAACTCGTGCGGCAAGCATGGACCGACAAGACAGGAGCTTTCAATTGATGACTGCAGATAGCACGCTCGCCCAAGCCGTGGAGCGTTGCGCTCAGGAACCGATCCAGGTGCCCGGCAGCGTCCAGCCCCACGGGTTCCTGCTGGTCGTCGACGAAGCCGACTTGCGGGTACTCCAGGCCAGTGAGAATGTCGAACAGTGGCTAGGCAAGCCGGCCAGAGAACTTATCGGTTGCCATTTTACAGAGCTGGTCAGCGACGGTTTCGACCTGCGCATGCACCTTTCACGGTTACCCGACGATGAAGTGTTCCCCTTTCATATCAGTGATGTGCACCTGCGCGAAGGAGCACCGCACACTACAGCCCTGCACCTGCTGGCCCACCGTCACGACCAGGTGCTAATCACTGAATTGGAACCACCGCGGCTTCCGTCCGACCTCACCGGGCAAGGCGATTACTACCCGCTGGTGCGCAACTTCGTCAGCACCCTGCACCTGGCCGGCAGCCTTGAAGAGCTGCTGCAGCAAACGGTGGTTCAACTCAAGCGCATCACCGGTTTTGGCCGGGTCAAGGCTTACCGCTTCGATGCCGAAGGCAATGGCCAAGTTCTGGCAGAGGTCGCCGACCCGGGCTACCCCAGCTACCTGGGGCTGTGCTTTCCGGCCTCGGACATCCCGCGCCAGGCGCGCGAACTGTACCGGGTCAACCGTATCCGCGTGATCGAGGATGCCAACTACCACCCTTCGCCGCTACTGCCGGCAGCCAACCCGCGTACCGGCAAGGCGCTGGACATGAGCTTTGCGACACTGCGCAGCGTTTCACCGGTGCACCTGCAATACATGCGCAACATGGGTACCCTGGCGTCGATGTCACTGTCGATCGTGGCCGATGGCAAGTTGTGGGGGCTGATCTCTTGCCACCATCAGCAGCCCAGGCCTGTAGACCTGCGTACGCGTACCGCGTGCGAGCTGCTGGCCAGCGTGCTGTCGTTGCAGATCGAGTCCCGCGAGTCGCATGCCAGCACCAGCAAGGTATTGGAACTGCGACAGCACATTGTCCGCATGATTTCGTCCATGGCCGACCATGACAGTGTCAGCGATGGCCTGCGCGACGTGCCCGAAGTCCTGTTGGCCTTTGCCGACGCCCAGGGCGCCGCGGTGATCTCGGCGGAGCGCTGCGACCTGTTCGGCCAGACGCCACCCACCGCCCAGGTCACGGCGTTGGTGCACTGGCTGAGCCAACGTAACGACGAACATGTATTTTGCACCGACAACGTGCGCCGCGACATCGACGAACTGCCCGAGCTGGCAGACCATGCCGGTGGCGTGCTGGCCGTCGCCATTTCGCAGATCCATTCGCACTACCTGCTGTGGTTCCGCCCCGAACAGGTACGCACGGTGGATTGGGCGGGCCAGCCGACCAAGCAGGTGGGGCCACAGGGCAACCTCGACCCGCGGCACAGTTTCGAGCGCTGGCAGGAGCAACTGCATGGCTACTGCGCACCTTGGGAGCCACTGGTGGTCGAGGGCGTGCAAGAGCTGCGCACGGCGGTGCTGGGCATTGTGCTGCGCAAGGCCGAGGAATTGGCACAGCTGGCCGGTGAACTGCGCCGCTCGAACAAGGAACTTGAGGCGTTTTCGTACAGCGTTTCCCACGATCTGCGCGCGCCGCTGCGGCACATTGCCGGCTATACCGAGCTGCTCGGCGAAATCGAGGGCGCAGGGTTAAGCGAGCGTGGCAAGCGCTTCCTGCAGCATATCGGTGAAGCCGCCAATTTCGCCGGCAGCCTGGTGGACAACCTGCTCAACTTCTCGCAAATGGGCCGCTCTGCCCTGCGCATGTCCGATGTCGACCTGAACGCCCTGGTCGAGGCTATCCGCAGTGAACTGGCGCCCGACTACCAAGGCCGCGAGATCGTCTGGGACATCGCGCCACTGCCAAAGGTGATCGGCGACCCGGCGTTCATCAACCTGGCTTTGCACAACCTGATCGCCAATGCCATCAAGTACACCCGCGGTCGTGAGCCCGCGCGCATTTCGATCAGCGCCAAGCAACACCCGGACGAAACCGAAATCTGTATCCGCGATAACGGCGTGGGCTTCGACATGGCCTACGCCAACAAGCTTTTCGGGGTATTCCAACGCCTGCACCGCATGGAAGAGTTCGAAGGCACTGGGATTGGCCTGGCAAGCGTGCGCCGTATCATCGAGCGCCATGATGGCCGTGTCTGGGCCGAGGGCCAGATCGACCATGGCGCCAGTTTCCACTTTTCTCTACCGCGCCAACCCGCGACTACCCGAGGTACCTGAACAATCATGCTCAAACCCATCCTGCTGGTCGAAGACAATCCAAGGGACCTGGAGCTTACGCTTTTGGCTCTGGAGCGTAGCCAGTTGGCCAACGAGGTTATCGTCCTGCGCGACGGTGCCGAGGCGCTGGACTACCTGTTGCGCCGCAACGCCTATGTCGATCGTGATGACGGCAACCCTGCGGTCCTGCTGCTGGACCTCAAGCTACCCAAAGTCGATGGCCTGGAAGTGCTCAAGGAAGTGCGCGCCACTGCCGAGCTGCGTAGTATCCCCACGGTCATGCTGACCTCCTCACGCGAAGAACCCGACCTGCTGCGCGCCTACGAGCTAGGGGTGAACGCGTATGTGGTCAAACCAGTGGAATTCAAGGAATTCGTCGCCGCCATCTCCGACCTGGGGATCTTCTGGGCCGTACTGAATGAACCACCACCTGGCTCACTGCGGCTGAACCGTCGCGGTAGCAATTGAGGCCGCCGCAACGATGCCGCAAACGCCGTTGAAACTACTGATGGTCGAAGACAGCTCGATGGACGCCGAGCTGACCTTGATGCGCCTGGAACGCAGCGGGCTGCATGTGCAATCGCATCTGGTATTCGACCATACGGGCGTCGAGCGTGCCCTGGAGCAGGACCACTACGACCTGATCCTTTGCGACTGCGTGCTGCCGGGCTCGTCCGGCACCGAGGTGCTGGCAATCGCCCAGCGCCTGGCTGCAGACACCCCGTTCATTTTTCTCTCCGGGATCTACGGCGAAGAGCACGCCGTGGAAATGATCCGCCTGGGCGCTACCGACTATGTGCTGAAGAAGAACCTGCCGCTACTGCCCAAGGCGGTACGCCGGGCATTGACCGAAGTGCAGGAGCGCCAGCGCCGGCGCCGCGCCGAAGAGGCGCTGGTCGATGTCGAGGCGCGGGCGCGCATCGCCATCGACGCCGCGGGTATGGGCACCTGGGACCTGCGCCCGCAAGATGGCCTGTTGATATGCGACGAGCGCTGCAAGACCCTGTTCGGCCTGCCCGCCAGCGCCGACAT
Source organism: Pseudomonas sp. CJQ_9 (assembly GCF_043106615.1). Lineage (NCBI taxonomy): Bacteria > Pseudomonadati > Pseudomonadota > Gammaproteobacteria > Pseudomonadales > Pseudomonadaceae > Pseudomonas > Pseudomonas sp. CJQ_9. Next base: position 88,338 of record NZ_JBICMS010000069.1, read on the forward strand.
GACCATGCAGGTATTCTACGACGGCATCTACCCTGACGATCTGGCGCTGGTGCGCGATGCCGTCGAATACGCCATGCTGCCCGAAAGCGGTGGCCAGTACCGGGTGGAGTTTCGCACTGCCCAACCCAGTGGCCAGGACCCGCGCTGGTTGCTCAGCAGCGGCCAGAGCCAGTTCGTCAACGGCCAGTGCGTGCGCTTTTCCGGCGTGCTGCAAGACATCAACACCCAGCGCCTGGCCACCCAGGCACTGCGCCAGCTCAACGAAATGCTGGGCGAACGGGTCGAGCGCCGTACGCGGGAACGCGACCGCGCCTGGGAGCTGTCACAGGATCTGCTGGCAGTGCTGAACAAGGACCTCACCCCGGTGGCGCTGAACCCCGCCTGGGAAGCCAGCCTGGGCTTTTCCCGCGAGCGCCTGAGCCAGTCGTCGCTGTTGCACCTGCTGCCCGAAAGCGATCAGGAACTGCTGTTGACCGAACTGGCCGCGCTCGCGCACGGCCGAACCAGCGCACGTTTCGTTGGCCGTATCCTGCACGCCAGTGGCCAGCAACGCTGGCTGTCGTGGGTCGTGGTGCCCGAAGACACCCTGCTTTACGTGGTCGCCCGCGACATTACCAGTGAGCGCGAAACCGCGCTGGGCCTGGCCGAAGCCAATGCCCGCCTGCGCGAGCAGATCGATGAGCGCGAGCGTATCGAGGCCGCCTTGCAGCAGATGCAACGCCTGGAAGCGGTCGGCCAGCTGACTGCCGGCGTGGCGCACGACTTCAACAACCTGTTGACCGTGATCCTCACCGGTGCCAGTTTCCTAGAGCGCGACCTGACCAGGGGCGACCTGGACAAGGCCCGGTCGCGCCTCAAGCATGTTCGCGAAGCGGGTGAGCGCGGCGCCAAGTTGACCTCGCAATTGCTGGCCTTCTCCCGTCGCCAGCGCCTGGAGCCGGTACCGCTGAACCTCAACCGCACCCTGGCGGGCCTCGAGGAACTGTTACGCCGTACCTTGGGCGGCAACATCTCGGTGCGCCTGGACCTGGACCCAAGCCTGTGGCAGGCGCTGACCGATCCTACCCAGACTGAAATGATCATCCTCAACCTGGCCATCAATGCCCGCGATGCCATGCCCGATGGCGGCCAGTTGATCCTGGCGACCCACAACACCTGCATCGACACCCCCCCTCAGCGCCCGGAAGACCCGGAGCGAGGCGAATACGTGATGCTGAGTATTCGCGACACCGGGTGCGGCATGAGCGAAGAGGTGGTGGCCAAGGTGTTCGAGCCGTTCTTTACCACCAAGGATATCGGCAAGGGTTCAGGCCTTGGGCTGGCCCAGGTCTTCGGTTTCGCCAAGCAGTCCGGCGGTGGTGTGCGCATCGATACCAAGCCGGGGCGTGGTACCGAGGTGGCGGTATACCTGCCAGCGGTGAAAGACCGCGCGGTCAGTGAACCGGCAGCAGCCATGCTCAGCCTTTCGATCAACGATAGCGGCCGTAACCGGACCGTGCTGCTGGTGGACGATGACCACCTGGTACGTGACATGCTCGGCGATGTACTGCGCCAGTACGGTTATCAGGTACGCCAGGCGCACAGCGGCGAACAGGCACTGGCGTTGCTGGATGACGAGATCGACTTGCTGCTGACCGATTTCGCCATGCCGGAATTCAACGGTGGGCAACTCGCCTTGGCGGCCCGCGAGCGGCGCCCGCACCTGCCGGTGGTGTTTCTCACCGGCTATGCGGAGTTGCAAGGGTTGGAATTGCCGGGCAGCCTGGTGATGCAGAAACCGGTGCAAGCCGATGAACTGGCGCGGGTGCTCAACGAGATGCTGGGCGGCCTGGCAGTGCGCCAGGGCTGACCAATGGCTGGGCCGCTTTGCGGCCCGGGGCCATCGCAACGCTGCGGCCACAGTGGGTGTGGCATTTCACGCGCGCAAAAACGACAAAACCCGACGCTCATCAGAATAAGCACCGGGCAAGTTACGTTTGAAACTAAGAAATGGCAGGGGCGGCTGGATTCGAACCAACGCATGGCAGGATCAAAACCTGCTGCCTTACCGCTTGGCGACGCCCCTGTATCGGATGCAGCGTGGGCTGCTCTGACAATTCCAAGTGAGTGACAACTGCGAGTTGTCTTGGAATGCGCGGCACTTTAACAACAAAGTTTCGGTCTGTGAACCCCCTGATGAAAAAAAATTGCCAAAAAACAGCGGCTTAGTCATTTCTGCCGCCGCCGCATACCATCCGTCGTTTTCTTCTCGCTTCGCTTCAACACATTCGTATTCCTCCCTTCAAATCAGATAACCCATCTGCATTTACCAAGGAGGAACCCATGCCTGTCTCTCACGACCTTTACCAGGACCTGCACTACCCACGCGAGATCGTTCAACAACGCCGCCAGGTCGACAAGGCACTGGATCGCTTGCTGGATGAGTACGTCGATATCGACAACCAGGTACTGGCCGCCGAGGCCATCTCGGCAGGCAATTTCGTCGACGAGGACCTGCGCCACCTGAAAGAGCGCCGCCTGGCGGTGAAGTACATGATCGAGCGCCAGCTGGAACGCAAGGCATAGCCCAGCGGCAGCGGTGGCGGCGACACCTATCGCGAGAAGTGATGATTGCCGCGCAATTTCTCTATTGGTCAAAATCGCCGCCCTCGGGCAAGCTGCACACTGCCCCGTCAATGCCCAAGGAGCTGTGCTTTTGCCTGCCTGGATCCCTACCCCGCTGCGCCAACTTGGCCAACGCCTGCGCGGCGCTGCCGCGCATCAGAGCGAACTGCTCGACTGGTTCGAAGACAAGGCGCACAGCCGCGGTTATCAGCTCAGCGATGGCCAGCGCCGGGTGATCCACTGCATGGCCAGGCAACTGGCACAATTGGAGCAAGGCCAAGCGCGTAGCCTGTACCTGTACGGCTCGGTCGGCCGGGGCAAAAGCTGGCTACTCGACGGCTTCTATCAGGCCGTACCGGTCGAGGCCAAGAAGCGCCTGCACTTTCATGATTTTTTTGCCCGCCTGCACCAAGGCATGCACCGCCATCGCGCGCTGGACGACGCACTGGGTGCGACCCTGGACGAGCTGATTGGCGATTGCCGAGTGCTGTGTTTCGATGAATTCCATGTGCATGACATTGGCGATGCCATGTTGCTCACCCGGCTGTTCAATGCCTTGTTCAGCCGCGGGGTGTTCCTGCTGGTGACGTCCAACTACGCGCCTGAGGGGCTGCTGCCCAACCCTCTGTACCATGAGCGTTTCCTGCCGGTGATCCGCCTGATCAATAGCGCGATGGAGGTCCTCGAAGTCGGTGGCGATACCGACTTTCGCAGCCTGCCGGCCAACCGCGAGCAGCAGCAGTTCACCCAGGGGCATTATGTATGGCCCGGCACTGCGGCGCAGCGCCAGGCATTGCAGGTACCCGCCCCGCAGCCCGTGCAGCTGGACGTGAACAAACGCCCACTGCGCGCCCTGGCGGTGGATGGCCGGCGCGTGGTGCTTGGCTTTGACGACCTGTGCGAAAAGGCCACGGCGGTGATCGACTACTTGGTGCTGGCCGAGCAGTACGACGAATGGGTCATCGATGGGCTGGATGACCTGGCGGACTGCTCCCTGGCGGCGCAACAACGTTTCGTCAACCTGGTGGATGTGCTGTACGACCAGGACAGGCAGGTGACGGTGATCGGCAAACGGCCGTTGGAACAAAGCCTGGGTGGGCCGCTTGCCGACCTGATGCGCACCCGCAGCCGCCTGGGGCAACTGCAGGTGGTCGGGCCCCAGGGCTAAACCGCCCTGGGCAAGTCAGCCAGCAGCGCCTCGATCTCACCCAGCACTGCCGGGTCGTCCAAGGTCGAAGGCGGGATGTAGTCCTGCCCATCGGCAATCTTGCGCAACACCGCCCGCAGGATCTTCCCGGACCGGGTCTTGGGCAGGCGCTTCACCAGCCGCAACCGGTTGAAGCACGCCAACGGGCCTATTTCCTCGCGCACGCTGGCCACCAGGTCGACCAGCAACTGCGCCTCGGCGATGCCCTCGCCGTCCTTGAGCACCACCAGCGCCAACGGCACCTGGCCCTTTATTTCATCATGCACGCCAACCACCGCGCACTCGGCCACTGCCGGGTGGCGCGCCACCAAGTCTTCCATTTCCCCCGTGGAAAGCCGATGGCCGGATACGTTGATCACATCGTCGGTGCGCCCCATGATGTAAACGAAGCCATCATCGTCCAGGTAGCCGCCATCGCCCGTGTGGTAGTAGCCAGGGTAGCTGTGCAGATAGGCCTGCAGGTAACGTGCGTGGTCGCCCCACAGCGTCTGGCTGCAACCGGGCGGCAATGGCAGGGCGATCACGATCGAGCCCTGCTGGTGGGGGCCCAGCAGGCGCCCTTCGTCGTCCAGCACACGTACGTGATAGCCGGGCACGGCGCGGTTGCTCGAACCCGGCCGGGCCGCGCTGCCCTCCAGCCCCACGCAGGGCGCAGTGACTGGCCAGCCGGTCTCGGTCTGCCACCAATGGTCGTGCACAGGCTTGCCACTCACCTGCTCCAGCCATTGATGGGTGCTCGAATCGAGCTTTTCACCCGCCAGGAACACATGGCGCAGCGAGCTGAGGTCATGGTTGCGCACCCGCTCGCCCTGCGGGTCCTCCTTGCGAATGGCACGCATGGCCGTGGGCGCACAGAACAGCGCATTGACCCGATATTGCTCGACCACCCGCCAGTAGGCAGCGGCGTCTGGCGTGCGAATCGGCTTGCCCTCGTAGAATATCGTGGTGCAGCCGCTCATCAACGGCCCGTAGACGATCAGCGAGTGTCCCACCACCCAGCCCACATCGGAAATACCCCACCACACATCACCGGCTTGCATGCCGTAGATGTGGCGCATGGCGTAACACAGTGCCACTGCGTTGCCACCGTTTTCGCGGACGATACCCTTGGGTTTGCCCGTGGTGCCTGAGGTATACATGATGTACAGCGGGTCACCGGCGTCCAGCGCCACCGGCTCCACCGCCTTGGCGGTCTGCACCGCCACCTGCCAATCCAGGTCGCGCCCTGGCAGCAGTTCGGCCTTCACCTGCGGCCGCTGCAGCACCAGTACCGAGCGCGGCTGGTGCCTGGCCAGTTGCAGCGCACGGTCGACCAGTGGCTTGTAGGGGATGACCTTGTCGAACTCCAGCCCGCAGGAAGCCGTCAGCAGCAGGGCCGGCCGCGCGTCATCGATGCGCAGCGCCAGCTCGTTGGCGGCGAAGCCACCGAACACCACCGAATGCACCGCGCCAATCCGCGCACAGGCCAGCATGGCCATGGCCGCCTGCGGCACCATGGGCATGTAGATGATCACGCCGTCGCCTTTGTTAACGCCCAGTTCGCGCAGCAAGCCGGCCAGGCGCGCCACCTCGTCGCGTAACTGCAGGTAGGTGTAGGTTTGCTGCACGCCAGTCACCGGCGAATCGTAGATCAGCGCCAGTTGCTCGCCACGGCCCTGCTCGATCTGGTGATCGAGGGCCAAGTAGCAGCTATTGAGCCGGCCATCCGCGAACCAGCGGTGGGTACCATCGGCGTTCTCTTGCAAGACCTGGGCAGGTTTGTGATACCAGGCCAGGTGGGTGGCCTGTTCCGCCCAGAAAGCGGCAGGGTCGGAAATGGACTGGGCGTAAGTGTGCTGGTAGCTCATATCGAAAGGAACCCGGTACTTGTTGTTATTGAAGGGCGAACCTGGAGTATGGCCTGCACCAACCACCTCGCCAGGCGACTAAAGTCACAACCGACCTGCAAATTTGCATAACGCGCCAATGCGCCCTATTTCGGTGCAACCCCCCTACAATAGGCTCCCCCTCAAGCCAACGAGCAGCCCATGGATATCGAACAGGCCCGTACCTTTCTGGAAATCGTGCGTTGCGGCAGCCTGGTCGCTGCCGCCGAGCGCCTGTTCGTTTCGCAAACGGCGATCACCGCCCGGGTGCAGCGCTTAGAACAGCAGCTGGGTTGTCAGTTGTTCGTGCGCAGCCGCAGCGGCGCCAGCTTGACCTGCGATGGCGAAGCTTTCGTCAGTTATGCCAACCAGTTGGTGCAAACCTGGGAGGCGGCGCGCCGTGACCTGCCGCTGCCCGTGGGCTGCCAGCAGGTGCTGCATGTGGGGGGTGAAGTGAGCCTGGGCAACCCGATGATGCTCGATTGGGTCAGCGCCCTGCATCGCGAACTGCCCAGCCACGCGATCCGCAGCGAGGTCAGCGACGGCGAGGCGCTGCTGCGCAAGGTCGAGATGGGCCTGCTGGACGCTGCGCTGGTCTACCAGCCAACCTATGGCCCGGGTTTGCAGGTCGAGCAGTTGATGGAAGAAAAGCTGATCCGCGTGCGCCGGGTCGATCGACCCGAGCCGTATATCTACATCGACTGGGGCGAAGCCTTCCGCCGCCAGCATGACGCGGCCTTGCCCGACTGCGCACGCCCGGCGCTGAGCTTCAACCTCGGACCACTGGCGCTGCAGTTCATCCTCGACCAAGGCGGTAGCGGCTACTTCCGCACACGGGTGGTTCAAGCCTACCTCGACAGTGGGGTTTTCGAGCGAGTCCCGCAGGCGCCGGAATTCACCTACCCAACCTATCTGGTCTACCCGCGCAAACGCGACAGCGAGGCCCTGCAACAGGCGTTCAGCGTGCTGCGCCGGCTGGTGGCCGCCGGCGCAAGCGACTGGTCACAACGCTGGGACCCTGTTCTCTGAAACCTGTTGGGCCTTGCTGAGCAACTGGCGCTGGAGGCCGGCAATCAGGTCGGTCTGGGTGATCACCCCCACCAGGCGCCCATCGTCGAGCACCGGCAGGCAATGCAGGCCTTGTTCGCACAGCAGCGGCAGCAGGCGCTCCAGCGGATGCTGGCTACTGACGGTGACCACTGGCTGCATCATCACCTGGGCCAGGCGCACGGGCGGGCGGCCGAACAGTCCGCGCCAGGTGAAACGGCCACGTTGCATGGCCGGGCCGACCAGATCGCTGAGGCTGACAATGCCCACCAGTTTGCCGTGCTGCAGCACCGGCAGTGTTTTCAGATGATGGCTGGCCAGCATGGCCCAGGCCCGCTCCAGCGTCGTGTCGGGGCTGGCGAATTGCACATCGCGAGACATCACTGACGCCGCGGTGATGCCGCCCAGGCTGCGCTGCAAGGCATGCTGCTCGGTGGCCAGGATAATGCGCTCCAGTTCGTCCCGGGTGACGTCGACGAACTCGCCCAGCTCTTCGAGGGCATGGTCCAGGTCTTCGCCGCGCACGCCAACGCGCTCGGTAGGCAGCGGGTCATGGGTATGGTGCAGGTCCTTGCGGATTACCGCGCCTTTGGGGTAGCGCACACCCGTCAGACGGTTGTAGAGCACTGCCACCGCTACCAGGATCAGTGCATTGAGCAACACCGGTTGCAACAGGTGGTCACCCAGGGCGGTCAGGCCCGGGTCGGCCAGTACCGCACTGACGGCCACCCCGCCACCCGGCGGGTGCAGGCAGCGCAGCAGGCACATGACCAGGATCGAGATCCCCAGCGCCACGGCGGCCACCCACAATTCGGGGCCCAACCCCTGGCGCATGGCCAGGCCAACAGCGCCTGCCAGGGCGTAACTGCCCAGCACCGGCCAAGGCTGGGCCAACGGGCCAGAGTGCACCGCGAACACCAGCACAGCCGACGCGGCCAACGGGCCGAGCAAGTGCAGAGCGATGCCCGGGCCGTAGACCATGCTGGTCAGCCAGCCGGCGAGGAACAAGCCAAGCAGTGCACCAATACCGGCACGCAACCATTCTTTGGGGGGGATATTCAGGGCGGGCGGCAATAGCCGCAGCAGACGACTTTCGGAACGCGAGGCAGGCATTTGAACTATCGGGGTCGTGTTTTTTTCGGTTTGAAAAGAAAGCCCAGGGCAGCTGCCTGGGCCTGGTATTGCGCAGGCAATATCACAAGGGGCTCCGTCCGTGGAGAGATGGAAACCACGCGGCTTCGTGAAGGCATTGTGCCGAGCGCGGCGCGAATGGGCCAATTCAAAAAAATGCGCCTGTACTGCAATTTTTTTGCAGTGCCTATCGGCAAAGCAGGCCGCCGCAGCCGCAGGAGCGGCTCGGGACCACTAGGCCTTGCGCGGCAGGTTCAGGCTCACCCGCAGCCCGCCCAACGGGCTTTGCTGCAACGCCAGCTGCCCTCCCCAGGCCTCCACGATGTCGCGCACGATGCCCAACCCCAGGCCGTGCCCGTCCACCTGTTCATCCAGCCGCGACCCGCGCCCCAGCACCTGCTGGCGCTGCCCCTCGGGAATGCCTGGCCCATCATCATCGACCCACAGCCGATACCCTTCGGCATCCGCCTCGGCCCCCAGGCGCACTTCGCTGTCAGCCCATTTGCAGGCGTTGTCCAGGAGGTTGCCCAGCAGCTCCAGAACGTCTTCACGGTCCCATGGCAGTGACAGCCCGGGCGGCACATCACTGGCCAACAGCAAGCCTTCGCCGTGGATCATGCCCAGGGTTTCGAGCAGCCCGGGCAACTCGGCATCGCAATCGAACTGCGCGCCTGGCAGGGCGTCGCCGGCCAAGCGCGCCCGGTTCAACTCACGGGCCAGGCGTTGTTGGATCTGCTCCAGTTGCTCACGCATCTGCGCGCTGACTTGCGGCAAACCCTTGAGGCGCTCGCTCGACGCCAGGCTGAGCAGCACCGCCAGCGGGGTTTTCAGCGCATGGCCAAGGTTGCCCAGGGCATTGCGTGAACGGCGCAGGCTGTCTTCGGTGTGGCTGAGCAAATGGTTGATCTGCCCCACCAACGGGGCCAACTCGCTGGGGACTTCGGCATCCAGTTGCGAACGCTGCCCCTGCTGCAGCTGGGCGATCTGCTGACGAGCCCGCTCCAGCGGCCGCAACGAGCGGGTGACGGTGATGCGCTGCAGCACCAGCACCAGGATCAACGCCACCAGGCCCATGCCCAGGCCGATCTGTTGCAGGCGTCGGAACCCCTGGCGTACCGGGGAATAGTCCTGCGCCACGCTAATGGAAATATCCTGCCCCAGGCGCCGGTAGTCGGCACGCAGTGCCAACAGGTGCTGCCCTTCCGGCCGTAGCTCATGGCTGTCGGAAAGCCCTGGCGCCGCCGGTTTGGGCATATCCAGGTCCCACAACGAGCGAGAACGCCAGGTGCCCTGATCGAAGTCGATGCGGAAGTAGTAGCCGGAAAACGGCCGCTGATAAGCCGCCGAGATACGCCGCTCGTCCAGCTGCAGGCCGGACGGCCCCCGCACCAGGGCCACCAGCAGGTTCTCGCTTTCCTTGCGCAGGCCGTTTTCCAGGTAGCGTTGCAGGCCGGCTTCGAACAACCACAGGGTCAGTTGTGCCAGCACCACGCCCACCACCACCAGCACAGCGACCAGGCCCAGGCTCAAACGTGCCTGGATCGACTTCACTCGGCGCTCCCGGCGTAGATGTAACCTTGCCCACGGCGGGTTTCGATCACGCTGCGCCCCAGCTTGCGGCGCAAGTGATTGACGTGCACCTCCAATACATTGGAGTCACGCTCGGTTTCACCGTCGTACAGGTGTTCGGCCAAGTGGCTTTTGGACAGGATCTGCTGTGGGTGCAGCATGAAGTAGCGCAGCAAGCGAAACTCGGCAGCGGTCAGCTGGATATCTACACCGTCGCGGCTCACGCATTGGCGGCCTTCATCCAGGTGCAGGCCGGCCGCTTCCAGCCTGGGCTGGTTGGCCAGGCCGCGGGCACGGCGCAAAAGCGCCTGTATGCGCAACTGCAACTCTTCGGGGTGAAACGGCTTGCTCAGGTAGTCATCGGCCCCCGCCTTCAACCCTTCGATACGCTCGGCCCACGAGCCGCGCGCGGTCAGGATCAGCACCGGCGCGGCCAACGCAGCGGCACGCCACTGGGCGAGCACCTCCAGGCCCGGCATGCCCGGCAAGCCGAGGTCGAGGATGATCAGGTCATAAGGCTCGCTCTGGCCCTGGTACACCGCGTCACGGCCATCGGCCAGCCAGTCCACGGCATAGCCCTGGCGTTGCAAACCGGCGATCAGCTCATCGGCCAGCGGTACGTTGTCCTCGACAAGCAACAGGCGCATTCAGTCGTCTTCCTCATCTTTAAGCAGGGCGCCGGTGCTGGCGTCGAGCTTGATTTCGCGAACCACGCCAGCAGGTGTCAGCAGCTCGACCTCATATTCGTAGCGATCATCGTCCTCTTCCAGTTCGGCTTCCAGCAAACGCGCCCCGGGGTAACGCCCCAGGGCGGTTTCCAGCAGCTGTTCGAGTGGCAGGATGACGCCCTTTTGCCGCAGCTTCAGGGCTTCATCCTGGTCGAGGTCGCGGGCGGCTGCCAGCGAGCACACGGCCAGCAGCGCCAGCGCCAGGTAGCGCGCTGGCCGTGGTAAGCGTCGCATCAGTTGTCTCGCTCGTCCTTCACCACTTCAGCGGTCTTGGCGTCCAGTGCCACGTCCCATTCCACATTCTGGGTATCGCGCAGCTCGACTTTGTAGATGTAACGGCCGTACTCGTTCTCCAGCTCGGAATCGGTAACGGTGGCGCCGGGGTGCTTGGCCATGGCAGCGGCCTTGAGTTCGTCCAGCGACTTGATGGTCTTGGTGTTTACCAGTTTGACCACTTCGTCGGGCTGCACATCCTTGGCGAAAGCGGCATTGGCGCCCAGGGCAAGGGCGGCGGCGGTGATCAGGGCAGTCAAGGTTTTCATCGTGCTTCTCTCCTGAGAGCTGTACAAGTTGTCTACGGGGTTAAGATTACCCGGCGGTCCTTAATTCAACCTGAAAGCAACGGGCGGCATGATAGCGCAGCCTGCGGGCCCGTGTGATGCTCCACCGCGCCGTTGCCTCAGCAGGCAGTATTCGCTTCACCGAACCTTATAATCACCGGCTCGATACCCAGGAGATCCGTCATGAGCGCCATCCACATCAAATACCCTGCGCTCACGTTCAAGGCGGGCCAACGTGCCCTGCAGCACATCCGCGAGCGCGGGCTACAGGCGGCCGATGTGGGTGTGCTGCCAGGCGCAGCGGGCGGGCCGAAGCCACTCGGCATCCAAGGCCTGGACCTGGCCCTGTTCGGTGAGTGGCTACCGTCGGCACCCCGCCAACGCGCACTGATCGGCGCCTCGATCGGCGCCTGGCGCTTCGCCAGTGCCTGCCTGCAAGACCCGGTGGCCGGCATCCGCCGGCTTGGCGAACTGTATACCGAGCAAGACTTTGCCAAAGGGGTTACACCGGCCGAAATCAGCCGCAGTTGCGCAACAATGCTCGATGACCTGCTGCAGGGCCGCGACGCCCAGTTGCTGGCCAACCCGCACTATCGCCTGAACATCCTGGTGGTGAAAAGCCATGGTCAGCTCGCCCACGACCAGCGTGCCCGCCTGGGCCTCGGCCTGGGCTCGGTGGTCGCCAGCAATCTTTTGGGCCGGGCACGCCTGGCGCGCCACTTCGAGCGCATCATCCTGCATGACGGGCGTAGCGCGCCGCCGCTCGATGCCTTGACCGACTTCCCTTCGCGCTGCCTGCCGCTGGACCTGGCCAACCTGCGCCAGGCCCTGCTCGCCTCGGGCTCGATCCCGATGGTCATGCAGGGAGTGAAGGATATTCCTGGGGCGGGCGCCGGTACTTACCGCGACGGCGGCTTGCTCGATTACCACCTCGACCTGCCTTACCACGGCGACGACCTGGTGCTGTACCCGCACTTCACTGACAAGGTCATACCCGGCTGGTTCGACAAGGCGCTGCCCTGGCGCAAGGGCGATGCCAGGCGGCTGCAGAACGTGTTGCTGATGACGCCCTCACCGCACTATCTGGCCGCCCTGCCCTTCGGCAAATTGCCAGACCGCAACGACTTCAAGCGTTTCATGGGCGATGCCGCGGGGCGCAAACGCTATTGGTACAAGGCCATTGCCGAAAGCCAGCGGCTGGGCGACGAATTGCTGGAACTGGTCGCCACCGGGCGGCTGCATGAACGCCTGCAAGCCTTGTAGCGGTCATGCTGTTAAACTGCGCGCATTATTGATTCACTCAGAGTTCTGATAGCGTGGAAATCTTCAAGGATTCCACAGTGGATTCCCGCCTAAAACCGGACAATCCCGAAAGAACGAAAGGCGCCCGTATATGGGCGCTTTTCTGTCCTTAATCGTCCCGGTATGACTCTCCACATCCTACGATAATTAGTACATCATCCAGTACATCGACCAATCAACCAGAGGCAATGTACTAGTGGCACTCACGGACACCGCGGCCAGGCAGGCCAAGCCCCGGGAAAAGGGCTACACCCTTGCGGACTCGCTCGGGCTCACGCTGTACGTCGCCGAAACCGGCGTAAAAAGCTGGCATTTCAGGTTCACCTGGCTCGGCAAGCAGGCCAGGATTTCGCTCGGAACTTACCCAGAGATCGGCTTGAAGGAGGCACGTGCGCGAAGGGACGAGGCGCGCGAAGAGGTTGCGCAGGGAGTAGACCCACGCGAATCAAGGAGGATGAAGAAGACAGAGCGCCTTGGCGCCCAGGAGAGGACATTCCGCCGCGTCTACGACGAGTTGCTGGAATTCAGGAAGGGAAGCCTGACCGAGTCGACGGTCAAGGTGATTTCTAACGCGATGGAGCTGGATGTACTGCCGGCTTTCGGCCTACGCCAGATCGACTCGATCAAGCGGTCCGATGTGATCACGCTGATTCGCCGCATTGAGCGCCGTGGGTCGGTGACCACCGCCGTCAAGACCAGGCAGTGGATGGGCCAGGTTTTTCGGTATGCAATCGCCACCGGCATGATCGAGAACAACCCCACGGCGGAAATGCACACTGTCACCGAGAAGATGGCCCCGCACAAAAACAGGCCGTTCCTCGCCTTCTCAGAGATGCCGACCATCATCAAGGCCATCGAGGAAAGCCAGTCAGGCCTGCAACTGCAGTGCGCCACCAAACTGCTGATCCTCACGGTCTGCCGGCCTGCCGAGGTGCGCAAAGCCGAGTGGGCGGAAATCGACCTCGACACAGCGACCTGGTCGATACCAGCCGCCAAGATGAAGATGCGCCGCGACCATGTCGTACCGTTGTCGCGCCAGGCCGTGGAAATACTGCGCTCCATGCTGCCTATCTCAGGCGGGATGAAGTATGTGTTCCCAAACCGGTCTGACGCTGTGCGGCCGATAGGCATCAACTATGCAGTGAACCTGCTTGACCGCTGCGGATACACTGGGCGCCAGTCGCCTCACGGTTTCCGCCACCTGTTTTCCACGGAGATGAACAGCCGCGGCTATAACAAGGACTGGATCGAACGCCAACTGGCCCACGCTGATAGCAGTGCTATCCGTGACGTGTACAACCATGCCACCTACCTGGAGCAGCGCCGCGACATGATGCAGACCTGGGCCGACATGGTGCTGCCGGCTATGGTTTTCGATCAGGCTTAGCGCGCACCCCGTCAACCACCGCCTCACACGCCAGCCCAGCTATTCGACTTCGCTCAAGCGCTGCTGCGCAGCTGCCCGCCATTCGGTCAGACTCTTCAAGCAATCCCCCGAGCACCACGACGGCAGAGGTTCCTGCCTGGCGCTGCTGGGCAGCGATGGTGTCGCAGGTTGCTCGGTGGCCGGCGCGCAGTCTGGCGATTTCCCCGCGCAAGCCGACAGCAGCAGACTCAGCATCAGCGGCCCGGCCTTGGGCCAGTTCCAGTCTCTTGCGTGCACTTTCGCCCTCCTCGTCCGCCACGGCTTGGCGGCGCTGTTCTTCTGTTCTGGCCTGGGCAGCGGCGCGACGGTCGCGCTCAGCCACCTGCAGCCGGTATTCGGACAGCTCGCTGCGGGCCGTCGCGGTATCACCCTGCGCCACTACCACCCGGTACTGCTGGCCGCCGGCGACCAGCACCAGAGCAATCAGCCACCAGCACCAGGCCGGTACCGCGCCGAGCCAGGTCATGCCAGCGCCCCGCCGAGCTCCACCCAACGCCCGAGCAGCTTGTCCAGGCGGTGCGGGTTCTGTTGGTAGTTGTTCCCGGGAAAGCTGGCCCAGATGTTCGAGCACTTGGCGATTGCCTGCTGAATGCGGCCAGCCTTTATGTCGTCCAGGGCCTTACGTTCCCGGATCTGCTGCAGCGCGATTCGGTCTTGGTTCTCCGGTGTGAACCCGCCGGTCAGGCGAAGGCTGGACCGGTACGCATCCCAATAACGCTCGAGCAGCTGGTATCGGCCGGCTGCCGTGCTGGTCACCGGCTTGCCGTTGATGGGGAAGGTCAGCTTCTTGCGCGGATGGTCGGCATAGCCTTGGAACAGGCCGCCGCCGTATAGAACGTTGTACCCGTCGTCGCTTGCCTTGACGGTTGAGGTGCCTTCAGAGAAAGCGATCAGGTCCAGAAACCGGAGCACGTTCGCGCCTCCGACCTGGGTTTCGGTGAGTCTGGCCATGGTTTCTCCAGGCGAAAAAAAGCCCGCGCTAGGCGGGCATTGATAAGTATTTTCAGTAGCTGCCGTTGGGGTCTATGAATGATCTTCACCAGACGAAAAGACCCCGCAGACTTCTGGCAAAACGGTATCATTCACGGCTTGAAATACGGCCCTGATAGGGAAATCAATAATGAAAGGTAAGCAGCTGGCCTACAGGCCAGACATTGATGGACTGCGCGCCATCGCTGTGATTTTGGTTCTACTGTTCCATTTCAATCTCGGCGTGCCAGGCGGCTTTATTGGAGTTGACGTGTTCTTCGTCATCTCAGGCTACCTGATAACCGAGGTTATCAAGGCGGCGTGCGAAGCCAACAGGTTTTCGTTTGCAGACTTTTATGCTCGACGACTGATTCGGCTGCATCCAGGCCTGATCACGACCGTGGCCCTGTGCTTGGGCGCTGGCTACCTGCTCATGGACCCAGCCTCGTTCGCTTCACTGGCATCATCCGGTCAATATGCGGTCTTTGCCGCTTCGAACGTATTCTTCTGGCTTAACTCTGGCTACTTCGACGCATCTGCCCACACGCAACCGCTGCTGCACACATGGTCGCTGGCAGCTGAATGGCAGTTTTACCTGGCGTGGCCGCTTGTCGTATGGGCATCGCTCAGGGTTTCCGAACGATTCCTGGCGGTCGTTTTGGTCGTCCTAGCAGTTGTTTCGCTGATAGCCTCACAGCACATGCTGACCGTTGACGCCACGGCGTCCTACTTCCTGATGCCCTTCCGAGTCTTTGAACTGGCTGCCGGAGCTTTGATGGTTTATGCCACGAAAGCACGAGCCGGCGAGACACTCGAATCGGTGTTGCTTGCCGTTGGCTTGGCAATAATCGTTGCGTTTGCTTTTTTGCTGGACTCGGCGTCGCCCTTCCCCGGTTTGGCAGCCCTGCCACCTTGTGTCGGCGCCGCGCTGTGCATTTATGCTGGCCGTTCGAAACTCGGTGGCATACTGCGCACTAGACCAATGGTTTGGGTAGGCGTCATCTCATACTCGGTGTATCTGGTTCATTGGCCGATTTTTGTTTTCTACAAGTACTTCGTCTTTCGCGAAGTCACGGTGATTGAAAGCATAGGCATCTTCGTAGCCTCGATCCTGGCTGGTTGGGCTATGTACAACCTGGTCGAATCTCGGTTTATGCCCGGCAAGGTGAAGACCAACACTGTTCGTTACTTGGCTTCGGCGGCAATGACCGCAGCAGTCTTTGCGCTTTCATGGCAGGTCGTTACCAACGGCGGCTTCAGCCAGCGCATCAACCAAACCTATGCGTCGGCACTGAGCAATCCGGCCGAGTATCGCACTAAAAGCTATGGTGGATTTGGATTCAATTCCGACGGGCTTTTAGGTAAACGAGAGGGTCTCGACGCGTACCTGCTTGGCGACAGTTTCTCGTTGCAATATGCGTCTGGCCTAGACAAAGCGTTGGCGCCAAGCGGTATTTCACTGATGAGCCTGTCTACAAACGGCTGCTTTATTTCTGGTAGTTACACAAGGCTGCAAGACAACAAGCCCCGTAGCGACTGCTTTATCCGGTATCGAAAATCCATGGAGATGATGGCGAACGACAAGCGGCCATTGATCTTCGCACTGCACTGGACTGGGTACCGAGAACTACTGGCAACGGAATCTGGGGAGAGGGTCAACCTCAAGGATGACAAGGTGTTCGCAGAGTTTCTTACCGAGAACTTGCACGCGCTGCGTAAGGATGCAGGTGACCGCCCGCTGATTATCGTTGGAAGTCAGCCATTTTTATCTGCGAAAAAGTCAGTTGCTGAATGCCTGCTGAGGCCGACATTCATTCATCAGCCATGCAACGATTCGATCCAGTACAATGTAAGTCAGGCTGAGGCCTTCAAGACAAATGAGGCCATAAAGCAAGCTATCTCGTCGATGGGCAACACGTACTTTATAGACCCATCAAAAACACTATGCCCAAATGGCATGTGTGGTCCGACACTCGATGGACGGCTGATCTACTCGGACAACACCCATCTTTCAATAGATGGCTCTTCGGTGGCTGGAGAGCAAATCGCCAAGCTGCTAGAGGCGATCATTAAGGGATAATGAAAGGGCCTGGAGACAGGCCCTTTTTATCGATCAAGTATTGAATGGAGTGAATAGCACCCTCAGCGAAACATAGCCGGTTTGGGTGCTTGTGCCAGCATTTCGCACGATGTCCCCCGTAACGGAGGTAGCCGTCTCTCCTGTAATCCTGAATATGAAGTCCGTACTTGCCTGAGAATTCTCGCGACCTCCATACGCAGAAAACTGATACTGCTTAGTTCCATTCGAGAAGCATGCCGGGATGGTGTAGTTGCTGAAATCGAAGGTAACCGATGTGGTGCTAGGGTTGGCCACTCCGACTGTAGTCGACAGTCTGATTAGAATCTCAAGAACATCTGTGCTCCTGATTATCGCCTTGTTTGTTGTAGTGTTATCCACGTAGCGAACGGGGCTGTTGACGAAGCGGTTTCCTGATAGGGCTAGGCGCGGCACGGAGGTAGCAGAACTGGCGGTGTTAACCACAAAGCGCGTGGCCCCTCCCTCTATAACGTTGTCCTTGATGATGAAATTGCCACCCGCAGCCGTCGTATTGCCGAGCTGAATAGATCCGTTCACAGAGGACACAAACGTGTTACGAGATATCTCAATGTTTGGCTGGTTGAAGCCTGGATTAGCTATGCTGTCGGTTGGAGAGAAGCAAATGCTCTGACTGAGTCCTGAACTGAATCGGCAACTGCTAACGCGAGCATCTGAGTTGTTGTTCACGACGATGCAGAATTGCCCATTGCCGCCATTGAAGGATTCAAGGTTGAACTCGCAACTCTCGATAACGATGCCTTTTGCTGATAGTAAAGCCTTAATTGGCGAGAAACCTGTAGCGTTGTTCATTGCGCCAAACACTAGGAATCTGTCGCCCTTGACCGAGTTCCTGAACGTTTCCTGGCCAAAGTTGTAGAACACCGACACGCCAGAAGAAGTCTGCTCCACCGTGTTTAGAGTATGCACGTTACCGTAGCAGAGATAGTCGGTTGTATATGTTGTCAGTGAAACTGAGCGAGTAGATAGGTTAACGAACTTGTTGTTGCTTACAGTACCTCGCCTAGCAGCAAACGTCATCACGCCATGACTGATGTTTTCGAAGTAGCTGTTAGTAACACTGATATTTTCGTGTCCGAAATTACCTGTGCCTGGTGGGAGCGTGTACCCTGCCTTCAGAAGCCCCGTATTTGGGTCAGTTGGAGACAGGTCAACGTTAACGCTTGTCGAATAGCAGAAGATCCGAACACCGTAGTTTGCATGCCCCGCCTCTGTGCGAGACGAGTAGAAGCGGCAGCGATCGATTAGGCAATCGCGCGACGCAGCACCAAAGTCGATAGCGCTGAAGTCCAGATCGGTGAACGAGCAATCGCGTACTACACAACGGCAAGACGTGTTGAACTGGAAAGGAGTCGCATCGGCCCAGCGATCTGGGCCAGGGGCTCCGGATCCGAATGGATTACCTGATCTGAAGCTAATGCCGAATACGTTGATGTTTTCGACGGTTATCGCAAAGGATGTGAATCGGCCAGTTCCGTCCACCGTAGCATCGCCGAAAACGATCATTGGCAACGGCCCGGTGTAGTTGACGATCTCAGCCCCATAGCCAACAAGCGTGACGTTTTTGAGATTTTGGAAACTACCTACCTTTGTGCGGCACGGGAACGAGTAGCCGGCCGGGAAGACCAAGACACCACCGCCTTCTGCGGTGAACAACGTCAGTGCCGCCGCGATAGCGGGAGCCCAATCCCAAGTCGACGGATCTAAGGCGGTCGGCTTGTTGATCACATAGGATTCGAACTCGAAGATGCTATAGGGCTGCGCATCAAGCGCTTCTCGCGCCGTGTCAATCGCCGATGTGAGCCTGGATCTCTTATAGCCGACCAGCGCAGCACCTTTTGCGGAATCGGTAGAGTCCGAAAGCTCCTCACGCAATGATCTGTCGACCTGGGCCACCAGCAGGCTCTGATCTGCAGCCCAGTTTCCTGATAGCTCAACCGGAAAACTGGCGGGCAGCTTGATGCTGTATAGGTTATCCCCGCGCTCGATGAGCTGGGTAGGCCTCTCAACGGTTAGTCCGATTCCGTCAACATACACCAGCGGTACAGGCTCGAAACCCTGATTGGCTAGAAAATCGTTGACTTGTTGCTCCATCCCGAAGAACGTTTTCCGGTCAATTCCCAACCGGTCTGGCCATGTCAGCCGGGACCTGTCGTTGGCCCAAACATCGATATTGCCTGAGTTGTCGTGCAGGTCGAACGGCGAACTGGAGCCATCAGTCCCGACCGGGTTGCCAGTGTTGTAGCGCATAGATTCTCCGGGCATGAAAAAGCCCGCTCAGTGGCGGGCATGCTCGATAGGGCGCCGGTCAGGCCGGCGGGAATTGATCGTCGTAGGTGTAAACGCGGACGTCGTACGGCATGCCCTTCATTGCGAAGTTGCCGTTTGCCGGGTCGGAGCTTGTGATGAGGACCGGGTAGGCCCATTTGGCAGCCGGCCCGAACAGAATGTGCGGTGGCTCCCAAGGGCCTGTAACGATTGGTTCGAAGTCCAGGGCGTCTACACGGACTGTGTAGGTGTCGACCTGGGTTGCGGTCCACGGCCCTGACAGCGTGCCGTCCAGCTTGCGGATGCCGATTCGATGCTCACCACCGGCACTGAAGTCCAGCGGCTCAGACGAGCGCAGCAACGTGCCGCCTGGCGTAACCTCGAAGCCCAGAAGGATCGCGCTCTGGCATCGCTTGGGCGTGTCGTCGGCCACAGCAGCAAAGCTAAGGTATCCGCTATTTCCGCCATCCAGCTCGGTTTCCCAGCTGTACACGTCCGTGCGGAACTTCTGGTGGCCACGGCGGCGCATACCGATCCGCCAGGCCCTCGTCTTGTCGCTCACGCCAGGAATCTTCAGTTTCTCGACCTTGATTCCTTGGTCGCCTGGCCAGCGGCACTCCACCGTTTCCCACGCCCACGTTTCACGCGAGAAGTACTCGACATCCACGCCGTCGAAGTCGTTGATCGAAGGCATAGGCCCGGTGATCTTCAGGCTCTTGGTCATGTTCTGCGGCGAATAGGTCTGGGTCTTCGGGCCGTAAGTGGCTTCGAACACCTCTCGCGCTTCGTCACGTACAGGACGGAGCAGGCCGCGATATACGACCAGCTCGCCAAAGCTACAAGCCAAGGCGTTGTTGATCATGTCCTTGACGGTAATAGCTGAATCCAGCGTCTCGTCGTAGGTGTCGCCCCGGGCGACGCAGGTGTTGTGGAAGGCCGTCCATTCCGGCAAGTCGAAGTCGTCATCCGTATAGCCGCGCTGCTTCAGCTGATAAAGGCACCAGGGCACGATGTCTCGCGTTGGAGCCTTTGGCAGCCATGCACCGTCGCTATAGATGGGCAGGATTCGCGTTGCTTCAGCGCTGTTCTGGCTCTCTGACTGCGCCGATAGACGATCACCGCCGCGGATCTTGAAGGACATCACTGTCAGGCCTTCATAGCTCGTCGGCGAGTTTTGCATGCGCCCGCGCAGGTCGTACCACGTCGTGTCGTCCCGCGCCTCCTCATTGGCTCGCCCGCCAAGCTGCACCCAGCGCTTCTTGATCCTGGCCTCTGCCCGCATCGGATAGGGCAGAACGATGCGATTGGTGAAGCCCTGGGCGTCCAGAGAGCTGCCGCTGTGCACCTTTTCAACTACGGTCCACGGCCCCGCTACGTCCATGTCTCGGTATTCGAACGTGTGATAAGCCGGAATGCCGTATATCTGCCCTTCCCGCCCAATGCCACACAGGCCATTGGCAAAGAACACGCTCCATTCCAGCTCAGTGACTTTTTCCCCTTCTGGGCAGCAGGCGAACGGGCCGCGATAACCGCCTTGCAGGTTGGAGGCGTCAAGTGAAATAACGGCCACCACCGACTGCATGGTGTCAAATCCCGGCCAGTCAATGTCCGCAGAACCATCTGACGCCAGGCGCTCCAGGGTCATCAGACTTTCGCTGAAGGCTGTGATGCGGTAACGAAGGCCGCGCGGCCCGATACTCGCCTGCCCGGTGCCAGGGGTGAGCCCGATAACAGGCGATCCGCCGTCATAGTCGAGGGTCATCTCTGCCGGATCTCCGCCAGCAGCAGGGGTGTAGCTGTTGACGACGTAGTAGCCTGCGTTGATGCCTGCGACCTCGATCTCCATGCCTGGGGTCGGGTTCAGCATTTCCAGGGGGCCCTTGATGATGTCCCGGCTCGCCCCGCCGTCGACAGCCTCATATGAATACGGGGCAACCACGCGAATGATGAGACCCGTGGACCAATCCGACGGGAAGGAGCCGGAGCCGGCAGGGATGCTGATGGTGTCGCCAGAGAACTGATATACAGCCGCGTTGGCGTACTGGGTAAGCGTTGTGGCCACTGTCAGCTCAAGCCCTGCGGCGCCGCTAGAGCTTGCCCCCACCTCTGGCACGTTAAACCAGTTGATATGGGCGGTATCGGCAGACAGATCGGCGCCAGGCTGGTAAATCGAAAACTCGGCGTCCTCGCCCAGCGAGATGAGCGGCGTCTGCCCCACCTTCACCTTGCTGATCGGAATGTCATACTCGCCCTCGCCCACATACAGCAGCATCTCGACGCGCTGATCACGCGGGCCGGCGAAATACCGGCGAGGCTGGGTAAGGTAAGACGGATAGGTGCGCTGGTGGCCAGCAATCTGTCGCACTACGTCGCCGAGCTTGACCTTGTTTCCCTTCGCGCTGGCTTCTGTCAGCGGGTCACCCTGCTGAGCACCGGCAGTGGACGGCATGCCCGGCATCTTCGGCATCAGCGCCTTGAGTACTGCCTTAGCGCCCTTGAATAGGGCGAAGGTAATGGAAAACGGATCAGTTCCCTTCGGCTCGCGATAGATCTGCAGCAGGTCAGATGGCTTGAATTTCACCTTGTGCCACAGGTGATGCTCGATCAACTCTCCGTTCAGCACAGCGCTGATCGGCGGGCTTTCTCGGCGCTCGTACGACGGAGCCTGAGACTTCAGCCAGGCCTCGATCGTCATGCGCCGATCGGTTGACCAGGTTCCAAGCGGCGCCGTATCACTCAGCTTGTTCGGGAAAAACTCGATCATGGTAGTAAACCACCCTTGGATACGCGGCTTCGAACTCGCCAGTTGATTGAATCCGGGCGCCGCCGGGGTTTGTGTCGAGGACCTTGAGGCGGCCTCCGACCTGCACGACAACGCCAACGTGCAGGCACAGCTCTCCGCGGAATACCGCTGCAATGGCTCCAGGCTCAGGTGCGCACGGCTCCATTCCATGTCGAAGGTCGTGATAGGCGTGGGTGTTCTCTCTGACCCTGTCCTTGCCTACAGAGCCAAGGCTTGGAAGCAGCGGCAGCCCGTACACCTGATGTCGCACGGCGATGCACAACCCCCAGCAATCGAAGGCAATAGGGCCCCGTGCACCCTCGCGATACGGGGCGCGCATGTATTTCTCGATCATGGCTAGAGGTACTTGAGGCCGGGGGCTCTATCGGTTGTCAGGTACAGCCGATTGCCGTTGGTGTTGAGCAGGTCGAAGAATCCGCAGGTCAGCTTGGCGATGTCGCCGTCATAATCCCGGCTGAGCACAGTCATCCGGTACCGCTCGGCGGGGAACGAAAGGTCTTCAGCCAGGTAACGGCGGAACGTGATGATGAGCCGATCTCCTTGATCCTTAAGTGGCTCGACAATCTCCTGAACCTCGCCAGTGACGTTGTCCAGGCCAAGCACGATATTCTGGAAGGCGCTGTTGTCGTTCGCAGGTAGGGCCTGATCCATGGCCATGGCGACGAAGGTCAGCGTTCGCCCATCCTCAGTGGTGCAGGTGCGATCTTGGTAGCCAGAGCAATAGCAGTGCGAGACGGTGCCGCCCTCCTTCCTCGCCTCGATCGTGTCCACCAGCTCCCCGCGCCCTGAGGCATAGCATTCTTCGATCATGCTCATGCCTCTGGCCACTCCCTGTTCGCCGAAACGTCGATGACGTTCTTGTTGAACCAGTACTCCGGGAACTGCTCCCAGCCTTCGGGAATCAGCGGACGCTGCTTCAATTCGGCGTTGATGGAGTACCGCCAGCGCTTCACCTGGGTCAGTTCAACTTTCCCGTAGATGCCGATGAAGTGGACCTGGTAGGTGGTGAAGCCGGCCGGCAGCTGGAGCGGCATTTCGAACCACTCCAGCCCATCATTCAGCGTTCGCGCATACCACGCCTCGAAGAATGCCGCCTCATCCTCTTCAAACACGAAGTTGAACGTCAGTTCAGACGGGACATAGCTGCGCACCTTCCGGTACCGGCGGCGCCCGGTAACCATCCGCGTCGAGCGCATTGGGTCAACGGTCGTGTAGCCATAGCCATCCTGCAGAGGAAGTGGCAATTCTGCCGGGTATTGAATCATTGCCGTTCCTCAGCTGAGGTTTGCGTTTAGGTGAGCGGGCTGAGGCCCAGCGCCTCCTCGATGCGAGCGAGCCGCCTTTGGAGCAGAAGCTCCTTCTCATCAGGCTGAACAACAGGATCGGGCACGGTTGCGCCCGCCCCGCTGTCGGCCTCGTCAGTTTCAGTGGTCATGGGATCTACCTACGTTGGGTTGCGCGAAAGCCCGTAGGCCGCTTCGATTGCCTGAGCCCTCTCGCCACCACCCCAGATGTCAGCCACGAAGGCGTCTATCTGCAGCTGTCCATCGTCGCCGGTGCGCTGATCAACAGTGCCGGCACGGGACCGGTCTTCGATCAGGTTCACGGTGACGCTTGGCTGGGCGGCTACAGGCGCAACGGCAGTTCCGGCGCCCTGCGTGGAAACGACTGAACCTGACCCGCCGGCCACCGATACCCGCTCGTTCGAGTTGATCGCCTCGAGCAGCGCGCGGTTACGTTTGGTGGCCGCGGCATTAACCACGAACTCGCCGTCGCTCAGGCGGGCCATGATGCTGTCCGAGGTGCCGGTACCGGCGCCGGACACATAGCCGCCGGTGGCGAAGCCAGGGAGGCTTACTGAGCGGATAGATGCGACCTGAGCCATCTGCGCCGTGAGCGCAGCGCCAGCAGCCGCTATACCAAGTGCAGGACCAACGATTGGGATGCCTGCCATTGCCGAGTAAGCATCACTCGCCGTCTTGGGGGCATTAATCAGGGCCTGAGCGATTGCCACCGCCTTAGACACAGCAAACATCGCCTTGTAGGCCGAAGACTGCTCACCAGCGAACGTGCCAACAACGCTAGTCAGATCGCTAAACATGTCCTGCGCAATGGAGATTCGAGCCATGCTCATGGCGCGCTCATTGCTCATGGTGTCAGCCGCCCGCTGCTGCTCAAGCTGGCGTATCGTCTCGTCGTACTGAGCGGCGTTTTCCACTTCCAGTTCGCGATACTTCTGGTACATCGCGATACGCTGGTCGTACCAGGCCTGGAGCTGGGCGTTTTCCTCGGCCATTCGGGTCAGCTCGGAGCTTGGCCCGCCTACCTCGGCCGAAATCACCGAGGCATTTGGCTTCCCATTGAAAATCTGCCCCTTGATTGCCGAATCGATACCCGACCTGGCGATGTTGCCCGCCGGCCCTTGAATTCCAGTTGCTGCCGCTTTCTGCGCGTAGAGCTCGGCCAGGCTTTGCCCTTTGACGTACTCCTCGTTGATCTGCTTCAACCTGACGAGGTGCTGGTCCTGCCCCTGAACTATGGCTGCATAGTTCTGCGAGGCCTGAGCCAGTGCATTGCTGTACTCGATCTGGCTGATGGCTCCACGATCCAGCGCCAGCTGAAGCTGTTGCTGTTCATGCGTAAGAGAGCGTACGGCCTGAGAGGCTGGGTCATACTGACCATAGAGCTTCGTGAAAACTCCGAGAGCCTCTGACAGACTTCTGGCGGATTCTGTATTTGCCCTTGCGTTTGCCGACCCTAGGCCCTTTGCCGCCTTTTCTGCCGCCGCCTTTCGGTCCTTTTCCTCGGCGTACTGCAGCAGCAATTTCTCCTGCTCTGGCAGCAATTTGCCAAGCTCGCCACTTTCGATCGCATACCTGACCTTCGCGGCCTCGGTGTTTTCCCCCTGAAGAGCAGCCTGCTTTTTCAGACTAGCCAACATCTTCTCGTATTCGGCGTTGATGGCTGTTGCAGATCCTTCTGCCGGGGCGTCACCCTTAGGCGTTTGCGCACCGATTTTCGCTGCAGATCCTTCCATGCTGCTGACGATCGTTCTGATGCCGGCCGCTTTGCCCTCAAGCTCTCTGATTTCGGCGTCTAGCTCGCCCTTGTCGTAGAACTTGAACTTGAAAAACACCGTGTCACTTGGGTCGTCTTTTGCCAGCCTTGACCTCGCATTCTGGAGATCCCGGATACCGGACAGGGTAACGCTGAGCTCGTTGTTCAATCCGGCAACGGTCTGCTTATCCTGGCGGAAGAAATCAAGGAATTCCCCAGAGTTGAATCCATCCATTGCCCGCGCGAGCGCTGCGATCCCGTTTGCGAGCCGGCTGCTTGCACCGGTGGCTTCGTCCAGCCTGCCAACTGTTGACACCAGGGCGTTATTGAAAGAGGTCACGGCCTGGCTGACAGTAAGCGTCATAGCGGAGCTGAGCTCGTCGACCTTGTCCTTCTGATTTTGCAAGGCGCGCACCACCGCCTCAGAGGTAAGTTTTCCCTCTGCCCCCATGGCTCGGAGTTGACCTATCGTCACGCCCAGACCTCGAGCGATGGCCTGGGCCAGAGCCGGTGTCTGCTCCATGATCGAGTTAAGCTCGTCACCACGCAGGGTGCCTGACGCTAGCGCCTGCCCAAACTGGACCATTGAGGCGTCAGCTGCCTGGGCGCTGGCGCCACTGAGAGCCACGGTCTTGGCCACCGTCTCGGTGACACTAGCAACCTCAGCAAAGTCGAGACCCAGCCGACTGGCATTCTGCGCTATGCGCTGGTACACCTGAGCCGTGACCTCAAGCGATTGCCGAGAGTTCTGGGCAACCTGGTAAACCGACTCCTGAGCGAAGGCCAACTGCTCGGTGCTTTCCGTTACAAGCCTAAGCCGGTTTGTGAGGTTTACGTACTGTTCTGCAGCTGCAGCAATTTTTGCGACGCTGAATGCTGCAGCAATTGGGCCTGCAAGTCCGGTAACGGCAGACGCCAGCTTGTCAGTTTGTCCCTCCAGGGTCCTGACTTTCGATGCGCTGGATGAGGCCTGGTTGCCCAGGTCACGGATGCCTGTCTCCGCCTTGCCCATTGCTGGGTCAATCCTGTTGCCTGCCGACTCCAAGGCGTTCAGGTCCTTGGCCATGGCTCTTGCGTCGCGCTGAGCGCCTCTGGAGTCGATCGTAACCGCCAGACGAGACTCTTGGTTCATACAAACTCCGGGCACAAAAAAGCCCGAACTCGGCGGGCTTCGGTTGAATATCTGCTCAGTCTGTGACCGGCTCTAGGTCTGAAGAGCAGTGCTTGTATTTGATGGCTTCACGCTGAACTACCTCCGCGCAGTATGGGCACTTACGGTAGTTCGCCGACGATCCGTATTTTTTGCGATTTCGATGCTTTTCGCATCATCGACGCCAATGGGATTCACCAGCCAGATAGCGATTAGGGCAAAAATTGAAAAGAGAAACCCCAGCGCAAACCAGGCCCCGGCGCTGCGCCCTTTCTGCTTGGCGAAGTACGCGGTTACCGCGGCGACAGCAAGCCAGACGATTACAATTTCCATGAGCTCCTCCTGAGTCGATGGCGAAATTTACCATCCACCCAGCTTCGGGTGCCATCATTGCTACTCGACAGAACCACTCTATCTGCGCGCCGCATTCGCTACCGTTTTTTCACCCTGCTTCTCTTGCTGCTCATACCAACGCTTCCTGAACTCTTCGTCCAGTGCGAACACTGCGGCGTCGAACTCTTCGCGGCATATCATCGAGGGGTAGCGATCGAGATACTCACAGATCGCTGACGGCTCGATGGGAGCCGGCGCGCCCACCATGCCCACATACTGGCGGGACCGGCCAATATGCACGTAAGCTTCCAGGATCTCGGCAACCACACCATCGATCTCCGGCTGCTCCGGGGCCGTAAGCCCAAGGCGCTCATGCTTCCAGCGCTTTTTCTCGTTCTCCGGCCCAGCCCAGTCCCTACCCCAGCGATATGCCGCTACTGCTTTTCCGCAGTTTTTGCTGCCCTTTCCTTGGCTCTGGTCATGATGTCCAAGGCCGCGCGGACAACAGTCCAGTACACATCAGGCATCATCTTGAGAAGCTCAACGCCAAGCTTCGGCGTGTATTTAGCCGGCACTCCAGGGTTGTCAGCTACATCCACCCCTTCCCAGTCCTTGATCAGGTGGCGCGCCGCCAATTCGAAGTACAGGTCATCGCCAGATTCGATCTCGACCTCCGCCACCGCGTCCAGGCTGAAGTCCTTGGTCCCTGCCTTCGTCTGGAGATCGATGGAGTCCAAATGGCGCTGGATGATTGCCTTGTGCGACTTGAACATCGGATTGCCGAAGGAAGCCACAAGCAGCTTCGCACCTGGCGCAAAGTCGACCCAGCGCTGACCCTCGATATCCAGCTCAGGCTTCTTGATGGTGATGCCCATGGTATTCCTCTGCGGTAAAAGGCCCGACGCACACCGCAGGGCGCGCCGGGCAAAGGGTTAAGCGGTGACGGTTACAGCGCAGGTATCGGTCTTGGTGCCGTCTGCAGCGCTGGTGGCCGTGATGGTGGCGGTGCCGACTACCAGAGCGGTGACCAGGCCGGTCTCGCTCACGCTGGCGATGGTCGGGGCGGAACTGGACCAGGTGACTTGCTGGCTGGCACCGGCCGGGGTGACCACGACTTCGAGGTCGCCGGTATCACCTACTTCCAGGCTCAGAGTGGCCGGGGTGACGTCCACGGCAGCCACGACGATCGGAGCCGGCAGACGGGTGATGGTCGGAGCAACACGGCGGGCGGTGTAGTTCAGTTCTACCTGGATGATGTCGGTCGAGCCGCCATCAGGCCAGTCGGCGGTCACTTCCATCTCAGGGATCAGGAACTTGTAGCCGCCGTCGGCGTTGCCGATGGTGAATTCCAGGCTGATCGCGTCGTTGCCCTTCTGGGCCTTCCACAGCTCGTAGGCCATCTTCGACCAGCTGATGGTGATCGCGCCGGACGGGGTGAACGTGGTGGCAATGATGTTGCCTGGGTACGGGTTGCCATTGCCGATGCAGCGCTGGGTTTGGACGTTGTTGTCGAATTGCAGGTTGAAGCTGTCGACGCAGGCGTTGTCTTCACCCACCTGAACGCCGTTGATCTTCAGGCCGCTGATGTCCTTGAAGCTGAAGCGCCGCTGGCTGGCCTCGGGCTGGGCGTTGACGATGAACGATGTGTTGTCGCCCTTGTCATCCCAGGAGCGCGCCGCCATGGTCATGGTGACCGTGACTTCGTTGTCTCCTGGGAAATCGAAGTTCATGGTGGCGACTTGCACGCCGCGGGCAATGGCCGAAACACCGATGTCAGTCGCGTAGGAGGCGATCGAGAAGGTGATGCGGTCGTCGCCCATGGTCAGGACGTTGGCAGCCCAGTCCTTGCCGAAGCAGGAGGCCATGAAGTCGTCCAGCGCGCCGAAGCGCCACTTGGTTTCGATATCGCCGCCCACGTCCACGGTGGTCTGGGCGGTGCCCTGCGACATCCGGGTGAAGCCGATTTCGTTGTTCTCTTCCGAGTTGAAGGTAGGCATCAGACCGTTGCTGATACGGGTCAGCACGTTCCAGTTGCCTGCCGGCGTTACGCCGGGTGTTGCTTCTTTGATCCAGGCCAGCTGGACCTTGGCTCCGCTCGACATGCGGTTTCTCCTATCGATAGGCGTAAAAAAACCGCCATGTGGCGGTGGATGTTGAGGGATCAGTAGGCCCGGTATGGGACGCTGACGTTTATTTGGTACCAGCCATTACCGTCATCGCCCATCACCGCAGCGGAAACCTCAAGACACTCGAACTGAGCATCGGGCGCGGTGTAGAACTGGAAGTGGCTGACAAGGGTGTCAGCGGCTCGAGTGATGGCGAGGTCGCCAGTGTCGAGCGGGACGAAAAGCTGCACGATTATCAGCCCGGTGCGGCGGACAACTGGACCGGCACCGATCTCGGGCGAGCTTGCAAGGCCTGGAACATGAGCAAGCCTGGCCCAGAGTGCTCGCCCATTTGGATCGAACGGCCCATCCTGATCGTTGGGGTAGGTGATGTCTTTACGTGGCAGGCCAATCCACTCTTTCATCCTGACGATGATGATGGACCGAATCTG
Organism: Pseudomonas sp. CJQ_9; assembly: GCF_043106615.1. Taxonomy (NCBI): domain Bacteria; kingdom Pseudomonadati; phylum Pseudomonadota; class Gammaproteobacteria; order Pseudomonadales; family Pseudomonadaceae; genus Pseudomonas; species Pseudomonas sp. CJQ_9. Next base: position 117,030 of record NZ_JBICMS010000069.1, read on the forward strand.
TTCGAGGGTCATTTGCTGTAGGCCTGTGCGACGCCATTGAATGAGACGGCATAGATACCGCCGGGTGCCTGTGTTGAGTGCCCGTCCTCTAGTTTCTCGGCGTAAGGCAGGTTTGTCTGGATGTAGATGACCGTGAAAGGCTCAAGCCCTGAAAGCTGGCGCTGCCCTTCTGCGATCGTTTCCGATCCAACCTTGTCGATCTTGGTCGTCTGGATGTAGACAGGCGCCCCGATACTGACGATGTGGCTCCCCCTGAATCTTCCTCCCGAGTAGCCAGGCGGCGGTGGGCTCTTCCATAGATCAGGGTTGCCCACGGGCGAGCGGAGAACGATCTCCCCAAGCATTGCCATGGCTATCGCTCTGGATCGCTGGGTCAACGCGTCTTCTACCACGCCGGCAAATGCACTCGGTGGCGTGCTCCACCCTCTACCCTTTGCCATGGATCACTTCCTCAGCTGAATCTCGTAATGAGCTTTGGCCGGGTCAATGCCAGGCTTAATGATCTCGTAGGTGACTGGCTCACCTGTGATCAGGTCGGCAGCCGTTATCCGGTGTCCTATGGCCGGGAGGTCGGTCACCTCATTGGCCAGGCAGATCAGCAGCACGTCACCGGCCAGGATGTTGATGCCATCGATGCGCCGGCTGTCGTAATCGTCGAATACGCCGCGCCCGGTGTAGGTGACCGGCTGTCGCGTGCTGATTTCGGTCAGTGGGTCGGTTTCGCCGGGGCCGAGGTAATTGCCGGTGAACGGCACGACCGCGTCCGCCAGGTCCTCGTCGAAGGCTGCGGCCAGGTCGATCTGGATGTCGTCACGTAAACCCACGGCTACCCCCGGTTAACCACGAAGCTGAATGGGTTCCCGCGCCAAGGCGTCAGCAGGGCCAGAGCGAACTGCACGCCCTCAGGCTGCGCGCCTGCGCTGGTCCGGTCGAGCGCGGCATAGGTGCGGCTGGTCGATACCGATCCGGCCTTCACGCTCTTGGCCTCAAGCGACCCTTCGGTCTGCTGCTGGTACAGCTGGCCGGTGGATGCAACCAGGGCCAGCTGGGCCCCGGCCTGCTTCACCTCCTCCGGTACGGCATCCATGTCGATGCCACACAGGCGGAGCGAGGTGAGGTATGCGTTGGCCTGCGCTACCGCCATGGCCTTCTTGTCGTCGGGCGCCCAGGTCGATCCCAGGATTTCGTCGACGTCCGCGACGGTGATGTAGGTAGCCATCAGGCCTCCGCTTAAATGAGTGGGGCCGAAGCCCCGGTGCTACTTCTTGTCGTCACCGCCGCCGTTTTTACGGGCAGCCTTCTGTTGCGGCTCGACATGAACCAAGGCCTCGGCTTCTACGTCCTTGCTCTTCAGTCGTACCTGGCCGTCCTCGGCTTGCTCGAGGCCGTCGAACTGAGTTTTTTTCACGTAGTTGTCATTCATCACGCGCTCTCCAGTGCTTTGATCCGCGCGGCCAGCGCGCTGATGGTGGCTTGAAGGTCGCCAGCAGCAACGCCGTTGGTTGCGTCTGCGGCAACCTGGACGGTCGACGCTGCTGGCTTGGCATTTTTCATGGATCGGGGCAGACCCTTGCCAGTTTTCGGGGTAGCCATGCGTTCATCTCCTGATTGGGGCGGCGAACCGCCCCGGGTGGATTAGGCGGCAGGTACGCCGGTTACCAGGAAGGCGACTGGCACGTGCTTGCGCTCGACCACTCGGTTCCAGTTGGTGGCCAAAGCCAGATCCGACCACGACGCGGAGCGCGGGGTGGTTTCGGTGCCGTTGCCGGTGATGGTGGCACTCAGGAAGCTGTAGCCCAGCGGGTGCAGCAGCCAGGTTTTGCGCGACCACAGAACCTCGACGCCGCCGCCGTTGCCGCGGGCCGCCTGGCGCTCGTACTCGACCGGGTGCTGGGGGCTGCCCTCGCCGTAGCCGATCGCACCGCGACCGAAGATCACGTTGATGAATTTGCGGGCGTTGCCGGTGCCGATCACGGTCATCTGGTCGTCGATCACCAGCTGATAGCCCTGGTAGGTGGCAATCTGGGTGTTGTTGTCGGCATCACGGATGAAGTCGATCAGCTGCTTCTTGCGCATGTCGCCGTACACGAAGCTGTGCATGGCCATGACGCCAAGTACCTGGCCAGTTGGCCCCATCAGCGCATCACCCATGGTCTGGGTGGCGTCGATGAAGGCGCCGGCATCGAACCCACCAGCGGCCGACACGTCGATCACCATGTCGTTCTGGGTGTGGAATGCATCGGTTGCTGCGATGTTGTCGTTATACATGCCCAGCGAGGTCGCCAGGAGCCGGCGCTGAGCCTGGCGCTGCCAGAAGTTGTCCAGGCGGGACGCCACGGATTGCAGCGGATTCTGGCTGGTGAGCTCGACGGTCAGGTCAGCCTGGCCGAAACCTTCGTTGAGGTAAGCAACGCGGGCGAGCATGTCGCCAGTGTTGATCGCGCGCGGCTCAGCAACGTCGGCGTACACGTCGTTCGAGTAGTTTGGCTCGATCGATGCGTCGATTGCCTTCCAGAAAGGAATGTTGGCGATGTTCGACGGGCCGTTGGCGATCTGGGAGGCGTACGGGGTCGGGGTGAGGATGCCCGAGGTGAAGAAGGCGGTCTTCTCCACCGGGTCCTGGGTGAGGTACGAGGTGAGTACCGGGATGTTACCGGTAACGATGTCACCAATGGTGGTGATAGGCATGGGGCCTTACTCCTTACGTTTTGCCTGGTCCAGCAGTCGCTGGAACTCGGATGGGTTTTCACGCTGCAGTGCAATCCGCTCTGCTTCGCTCATGTCGTTGAGGTTTTTGGCGGCCCCGCCACCTTTTCCACCGGCAGCCCCGCCGCCGTTGGCTTGCGAACCGCGTACCAAGGAGGCGTAACGCGGGTCTTTTTGGAACTCTTTGCCGAGGTCTTCCAGCGTCGAAACCGTGAGGTTCCCGCTGGCATCGGTTACACGTACCTGGCCATCGACAATGCGCAGCCGGCGCTCGAGGAATTCGGCCAGGATCTCGGCGTTCGGGCCGTCAGCGATCTGCGCCGCGACCTTGGAAGCCGCACCGGTCAGGTCGCGCTTCTCGATGCCGGCCTGCAGGTCTGCCAGCTTCTGGCGCTCGGCGGCCAGGGCTTGCTCGCTGCTGGTGTAAAGCGACTCGTAGTCGCCCTTGGCCTTTGCAGCTTCCACGGCCTGCTGCTCGCGCTGCTGCTCAGCCTCGCGGGCGCGCTGCTTGGCGGCCTTCGCTTCGTCCAGCAGAGTCTGGTTCTGGCGCTTCAGGCCTTCCACGTCCTCGGTCTGGGGTAAGCCCTCGACCGCCAGCACGTAGTTTTCGCCCTGGGCCTTGTAGAAGGCCTGCAGGGATGGCTCCAGTGCATCGAATGCTGCTTTGTCGATCAGGTATTTCATGTCATCCCCCGGATGATTTGCCGTTGGCTCAGCCGCGGGCGTAAAAAAACCGGCTCATGGCCGGCTGTTCAAAGTCCTGCACGCTCGAAGGCGCGCGGTTCAAGCTCTCTCAGCTCGTCCAGCGTGATCTGCTTGCCGTTCTGGTCCACGAACTTGTCCAGGCTCAGCTCACCCTTGCTGAAAAGCTTGTAGCGGGCCGGACCAAGAACATCGATCTGGAAAGCGGCAGGCTGACGAGCAAGCCACTGCTGGTAGGTTGTCTTGCTCGATACCTGCTCAGCACCGTCTGGCCCGACTGCTGGCCTGACCGAACCGGGAATCTCCCGCTCGAACTCAGGCTTGAGCACCGGTATCTCGGACGTTCGGCAGTTCCAGTGGAACGGCGGCGATGGCGCGCTGAACGGCACCACCGTGTTGTCGATCGAGCGGCAGAACGGCGATGTGCGCCCGTCCAGCGTGGCGATTCGTCGTTTTCCGGCCAGGATGTCTTCGTTGGCCTTGAACGTCTCAGCCCGCGCTGTGCTGGCGATGTGGTTGGTCATGGTGCGCACCAGCGCCGATGCCTGGTCCTGCTGCAGCTGGTGCATGCTGGTCAGGCGTCTGGTGATCTGCTGGCTGGTTTCGCCAAGGGCAGAGCCGATTTGGATCTCTCCCACAATCTGCGCAGACTTGGCCGTACCGAACTGGTCCAGAGCGCCTGCAATGCTGATGCGCTGCACCCCTGCCCTCGCTTCGAGAAGCATGGGATCGGCTAGAGCGGCAGCGGCAACAAGGTCAGCCGCCGGCACCTGCGTTTGCATCAGTGCGGTGACCACCTGGCCAAGCATGCGCGCGCTGAATCCCGCCTCGTATGCAGCGAACTCGCCCAGATCAAGCACCGCTTGCCCTTTGAGGTCACTGTAGATGCCCTGCAGATCGCGCTGCAGGGCGTCAATCTCGCTGGTGTACCTGCGCGTGCCGTACGCGCTCAATCCGCCGCGCACGACTGCCTTGGCTGTGTTGATGGCCTTGGTGATGAACTTGGCCACTCGCTTCAGGTTGCCGGCGGCGTACCGCTGGACATAGACCTGGTGGCGGGTGGCTGCGTCAGCCAAGTAGCCTTCACTGCTCATTGCCGTCACCTGGTGGCTGGCCGCCCGTGTCGTTGCCGGTCACTGGCGGCTGGGCCTCGATGTCGTCGTCGATGTCGTCGTCCGTGCGGTCTGATTCGATGGTGCCGGCCTGGCGCAGGTTGGTGCGCAGATCCTTCTTCGCGATAATGCCCTGCTGCCAGAGCTGGACTTGGGCCAAGATCATCTGGGCATCCATGGCTTCGTCGAAGAATTCCTGGTTCAGCCAGAACACCGTCCCGGTCATGTCAGGCTGGCCTACCATGAAGCGCTCGGCGTCCAGGATGGCCAGTTTCAGCGCTTCTGAGACGTTCCCGGCAATGGTGCCCAGCACGCTGTTGTCCGAGCTGTAGCGGATGCGTACGGCCTCTGCTGTCTCGGCGCCGCCGCCCTTCTGGACGATGCGAGCACCGATCATCAACATTTGGTCCTGCTTGTCGCGCATCAGCTCTAGGGCGAGCTGAGTTTCCTTGGCCTGGAGCATGGTGGCGCTGCCTTGGGCGCCGAGGTTGATACCGCGTCGAGAACCAATGTGCACGCCGTTCGGGTTGAACTTGGCGAAATCCTCGGCAGTGATGCTGCTGGTCATGAACAGCGTTGGCTGCGAGCTGATGAAACCTGCCTCCTCCACCGTGGCGCTATTGCCGTAGTGCAGGATGTTGACGTCTGCGATGTCTTCGAGCGGCCCCTTGTCCACTGCTGCGTCGTTGTTCTCGGCACCGTAGAAGTGGAACGGGATGTGGTCGAACTGCTTGCCGGCCTGGTCGCGGGGGATACTCTCCTCGCCGTCCGGGATGTCGTCGCGGTACAGCCGCTGCTTGTAGACGCCATCCTCCAGCACAAGGGCGCGGTACTGGTCGACGATCTCAAAGTCGAAGCCGTCGTCGCTCTCCTTGCTGAGCTGCTCATGCAGGACCACCAGCACCAGGTGCTTGCGGCCTTCGATGACCTTCTCGCGCCAGTTGATGATGCTCAGGGCCGGGTAATGGTGAATCCAGGCCTGCTTACCGGCTGATTCGGCAGCGGTGCGTGGCCGCCCGCTTTCGCCTTCCAGCTTGGGGTAGTCGGTGAGGAACCCGCCGCGCCCAGTGTCCAGGCACTCGCCAACCGCCTCTTTGGACAGCTGCTCCAGGCTCGCACCGTCGCCGCTGGCATTCTCCAGCAGGTACTGCACGCCAGATGGCAGCTCAACCTCAGCCGTCTTGCGGAACACCGCCCCCAGCAGGCCGGTGCGCGTGCGCCCGGTCACGTTGAGGAACATCGCCCGCTTCTTCAGCTGGCGGTACCGCTCTAGGTTTTCCGCCGACTGGTTCGTGGGGTCCGGCATTGGCAGGTATTCGTCGTGCTTTCGCACCTCTCGGGCGCCGGCCACGCATCGCTTGACCAGGCGCCAGCTCGGCAGAGCATCGTTGTACTCCTGCCGGGTTGCGCTGTAATTCGGCATGCTGGCCTCAGAACGTGAATGTGACTGGTATGTGCTCGACTCTGGAGCGCTTGGTTTTGGCTACGGCGAAGTAGCGGAAGGCGTCAGACGGGTGGGATGACCAGTCGTGCAGTGGCTTGTCCTTCCAGCAGCCGCGCTTGTCGTCCCACTCCTTGCGGTAGCTCTCCAGGGCGGTGATGCCCTCCTCGCACTTGGCCTCGTCGAAGGCGCAGCGGGGCAGAATCTCCCGCGCCTGCTCAATGCCTTCGTCAATGCTCAGCTTCGGTACCACCTGGAAGGTGAGCGAATAGCGCTGGCCGTCGATCTCGTAGCCCTCTCGCGCGATTTCCCGCCTGGTCTTGCCGTCGCTACCAAACTCGCGGTTGTCGATGTCGTGGGGCCCCCAGTGCTCGCCGTAGGTGTATCCGCGATCTTTGAGCACCTTCATGTAGTGGCGCAGGCCTTCGCCGCTGTTCTGGTAGAAGTCGATGACGTGGAACTCTTCGCCAACGATCCGCACGAACCAGATGGCGGTCGAGTCGCCCACACCGATGTCCCAGAAGGTGTGAACCGGCAGGTGGCGGTTGTCGGGCAGCTTGCCGATGCGCTGGGCGGCATAGAGCTTGGTGAACTGCTTGGCGTAGTAGGCGCCCTCGATCGTCTGCTGGAATGCTTCGGCAGGGATCGACGGGTACTCGCGCTTCATGTCGTCGCCGAGGGTCTTTTCCTTGGCGGCGTACCAGGCGCGCTGGCCTGGGTTGGTGACGATGCCGTGCTTGGCGGTCAGGTCGTCGAAGTACTTGGCCAGGCGGTCGGGGATGACTACGCCGGCCGGGTCCAGCCAGTACAGCGGGTTGCGCCACCAGCTGAAGAAGAAGAACTTCCAGTCCAGCAAGCCCAAGGGCACACCGGCCAGTTGCTGCTTCTCGGCAGACTGGCTGTAGTCGAAGAAGTACCCGGCCCGGCCTTCTGCCGTGGATTCGATGGTGACGAAGCACTCGGCAGCCACAGCCTCAAACGCACCGGTTACGATCTCCCGCGCCTTGTGCGGGAACTTTGCGCAGATCTTCCCGAACTCGGACACGTGCAGGTAGCGCAACGTGCCGCCCCGGAACGAGGTGGACACATAGAGCGACCCGCCCTTGCTGAACACCAGTTCGCCCGCGGCATCGTTGCGCGCCGGGTTGGCTGCCTTGATCTCCTTGGGCAGGTGATCGTAGGCGTACTTCACCTTCTCCCGGAACAGGCGCTTGGCGTCGCTTAGGGTGTGGGCGATCAGGGCACACTTGGCGGCCTCGAACAGCGCGGCATCCAACTGGACGATGCAGACCAGCGTTGTGAAGCCAAGCTGCCGGGCCTTGAGGATGATGTTGCGGGTGTGCATCCCCTGGAAATAGTCGATCTGCTCCTGCGTCATGCGAAAGCGGACCTTCTTGCCCTGCTTGTCCGTGATGAAATACAGGTTGTTCAGCCGCCAGAACCGGTCCCGGAGCAGTTTCATGTGCTCGGGCTTCATGGTCAGGCATCCTTCGATAGTTCATCCATCAGTTGCGACAGCTCGTCGGCGTCTTTCGACTGCTCCTTGTCGTCCAGGCCGAATGCGGTGCGTTCGAGCACCTGCAGGTTCTTCATGGCCGAGGACAGCTGGAATAGGGTTTTGGCATTGCTCGGAAGGCTTACCGCCCCCAGCATCGCGCTACGGCGGAAACCGCTCTGGTCATCAGCAGTATCGCGCTCAATCTCGTCTTCGATCTCTTCGCGCCGCTGGATGGTTGTCAGCAGATCATCCATCAGCAGGTTCGCAAGGTTCGTGGCCTTGCGAATGTCGCGGCGGTGGCTGCGAACAACCGTCGCACCCTCTTCTGCCGCCTCCTCGATGATCTCGGCGTCCCGCTCTGGGTTCGCACATTGATCTTCGCGAACCTCGCCGCGAACCAGCTTGTTGCGAACCTCTTTGCGGACCTGCTCGGAAAGGTCCCGCTCCCAGCCCAAGGCCTTGGCCTTCTTCCGGATAGCTGTGTCGCTCACCCCGTTACGGTCTGCGATGGTGCGGATGGAAAGCGCACCGGCCCGGTAGGCTCGTTCGATCGCCTCCCAGTCGGGTTGCTTGATTGTCATTTTCTACCTCGCGCCACGAAACGGCGCATCTTCATTTTGTGGCGCGCTGCTCCGGCTGGAACACATGGCCGCGCCGGGCTACCGCATATAGGACGATCCCCAGCTTGAGGATTACGCCATACAGGGTGGGCACATGGCCGTTCATGGCCAGGACGAACGCGCCGAACGCGCCAATGGCCACCAGGTAAAACGCGACGGCCAGTAGTGGCGCATCCATTGGCCTGATGCGGCGCAGGTAGTCGCACGCGGCGATCACCACCAGCACGCTCAGGAAGGCATTGGCGCCGATCAGGACTGAAATCAGGGTCGAGCTCATCAGGTAGCTCCTTTGGCTCCGAACTGCCCCACAAGCGACTTCAGCACCGGGATGATGTTCATTGCCAGAAGGCCTATCAGAAAGGCCACGCCGTATTGGGATTCTCCGCCGGCCTCAAGCTTGAAAAAGCTGATCGCGAGCGGGGTGCAGAAAACTGCAGAGGTGAAGCCGGTGAAGAAGGCGGCGACCGCCTGACCGCGAGTGAGGCCCCGCAGGAAGGTCAGGGAGAGGATCGCCCCGGCGAAGCCACCAATGATCACGCCGTACTTCACCAGCAGGACGCCGGCAGTCGTGCTTGCTGGTTCGGGCATAGGTGGGTCCTGGACATGCAGGCCCGATTGAGGGCCTCTTTCGGGAAATAAAAAACCCGGCGCAATGGCCGGGTTCTGTGTGTCACTCCTCAACACGCGCAGGAATGACAGGATGCAAGAATTTTGTTGCACCGTTGCAGAGTTGTCAAGCGGCATCTGCCATCAAAACGCCTTCTTCCTGAAGTATCTTGCCAGACGCAACCAGAGCCTCCCCCACCATCTCATCCAGCACCTTCTCGATGGCCTTCTTCCAGCGCCAGTACGTGGTCCGGTTCAAGCCCTGCCCGTCCCAGGTGTTGATGTCGTAGAACTCGGCCGGCAGCACGATCATGTCGGTTGATCGCTTCACGTACTGCTCACGGCGCGCCTGGCCGGCGTCCTCAGGCATCTCGCCACCCTCCAGGTGCTTGACCACGCCCGCATGCAGCGAGTCGAATTCTGCACGCTCGCGCGCTGTCCGACTGGCCACCTCATGCCCAGACTGCGTCTGTACGCCTTTCACAGGCGGGATGGCCCAGGCGGTGACCGCCTTGTACCGGAACAGGTTCGGCGCCTGGGTGGCGATCAGCGGCACCAGCTTGCCAATCGCCTCCACCTTCTTGGCCTTGTGGGTCGAGAACTTGGCCGTCAGCGCATTCCAGTGCCGCGGAATCAGCTTGCTGTGCAGGCGGGCGTGCACCCAGCAGTCCACCAGCATTGCCGCATCCTTCCCGGTGATCTCACCCTTCAGCTTCGAAGCCTGGACTTTCGGTTCGAAGTCACCGCCACCCACACCGCTCATGGTCTCAGCCGCCAGGGCGCGGATTACTGCAGCCAACACGCTTTGGTATTTCATTGCCCTTGCTCCTTCTTGCGGCGGGTTTGAATACTGTTGGCGCGCATAGCGCACCAGGCCGAAACGATGGCCATAGCGAGGAGCAGCACGCCGGCCGTGTCTGTGATGGTCCAGATCATGCTGCAGCCCTCCGCAGGTCTTTGAGCTTTTGCCGGTACAGGGCCTTGATGGCCTGCAGGTCTTCGATGGTCAGGCGCTGGGGCTTATGAGGCCCTTCGAGCCATTCAACCTGGTCGGCGCCGATGCGCTTCACCAACCGGATGCGGTACTCGATCGCGTTACCCGACAGGTTCCGGTTGCACTTCACGCACTGGCGGTGGACGTTGAGCGGTTCAAACCGCAACTCAGGGCATGCTCCCACCGACCGGTAATGCCCGGCGTCCCAGCGGCTGCCGGTGATGAGGTCGTGGTCGCTCGGGTTCGAATCGCAGCTGATGCACGGCAGGCCGGCGTCACGCTCGCGGATGTACGCATTGAACGCGGTCTGGGCCTCGGCCATATGCTCGCGGCGGGGTTTCAGTTTCTCCCGGCGCTCTTGCAAGTCCTGGCGTGCCTGCTTGGTGATTGCCTTGGCCGCAATCTTCTGCAGCTTCGGGTCTTTGGCCATGGCCTTGGCACAGGCGATGCTGCACACCTTCTGCGTGGTCATGGTCGGCTTGAAGTGCTTGCCGCAACCTGGTGCCTTGCACTTCTTCGGCTTGATTTCCTTCGCAAGCATCAGTACCGCCCTCCCCACCGATCTGGCTCAGTCCAGCGAACACCGTGCTCGGCGCCGAAGGCATGCATCACTTCGAACAGGTCGCTGAACCACTTCTGAGACTGCTTGCGGGTCGAGACGCCCAGTACGACGAATCCACCGTCGATGCCCGGCACCGCGTCCTGCTTCTGCACCGCCGCGCTGAAGATGTGCTTCCAGTCTTCGTCGGTGAGCTTGCGGCCGTACCACTCCACCTGCTGGGATACGTCGCGGAGCATTGCCCACATCTTTCGGTTGCAGACGTCCGGGCGCTTCTCGTCCTTGATGACCACCACCTTGGGCTTGGTCAGGTCTATAGCGTGCAGGGCGCCGTACAGGCGGTTGAGGTCCTGACTGCTGCGAATTGCGAACTCAGCCACGGTTCCCCTCCTTCACCCAACGACGGATTGCCATCTCGCAGCCTGAAATCAGGCACACACCATTCGCCAGGCCGCGGTGGGTCTTGTTGGTCCCGCAGCCGCACCAGCATTTCGGCTGGCGACCTGGGCGCTTCTTCCTGACCTCCATGTAGCGGATGTGGCCTGGCTGTCCGCCGACCTGGCCCCAGCCAGCCATGCCGCCGCGCATTGCTGCGGAGCGCGCAGCTTTAGACATTGAATTGAGGTCAGCCATGGATGCGACCCTCCAAACGATCCATCGACTTGATGAGCGCGCGGTCATGCTCAACCAGGCCCCGGGCCTTCGAATAGAGCGCGTGAGCGCGCAGCCCTGTGTATGGGCTTCTGGAGTAAAAGTCCCAGCTCAGGTACCAGCCGCCGAGGACAGACAGAGCGTTGTTCACCTGCATGCGGAACAGGAGATCTCTTTGGAGTTGGCTCATACGCCCTCCTCGGCCGGCTGCCCGGCGCGCTTGATGTTCAACTGAGCGACTGCGGCGCGTGCTTGCCGCTTGCGCAGGTAGGTTTCGATGCGGCGGCGCTGGTCTTCCTTGGCGCGCTCGCGGTCTTTCTTGGCCTTGGCGGCCTTGAGGATGCAGCGCACCTCGGCGAGCTTTTCCCGCGTCTTCTCGCTGGCCTGCGGGCGAACTGCACCTGTCAGCAGGCCCGCAATGGCTTCGCCGTCTTGGGTGGTCGGCGCAATGCGCAGATCGGCTAGGTACTTGGCGCCGGTCTCTTGGGTGATGAGCTGGGCAAGAACGGCGGACTCGATGGCAACCACGCGGCACCCAGCGTCGTAACCCAGCGACACTTCCCACTTGGCCGGCTGATCCTCGGCGCGGGCGAAGCTGACCAGGCGCTCGTAGGCGCTCATGAAGGCCATACGGGCGCCGATCTTGTCGCCGGCCTCAAGGATTGGCTCTGAGGCGATCATGGCCTGGCGGATTTCAGTGGTGAGCACGACGGTTTCATGCTCGTCACTGGCCGCCAGCGCGATCGACCACGCCTCATCCTTGCCGGGACGGCTATCAGCCGCGTGGATGTGCTTGAGAACCATGCCGAGCGAAAGGCGCCCAGCAGGCTCTCTACGGCACGCGCGTAGTGCGCCGATGATCACGCCAGGCTCATAAGCCGAAAGGTCCTCAGCGATGAGCTCAGCGCCTCCAGCGCTGATTGCCTGGCCCATTGCCTCGGCAGTTGCACAGATGGCCACGGCCAGTTCGGCTTGTTGGTCAGAGGAAAGCATTGCGCTTACCCCCCTGGCGGTTCCGGATTGCGTCCGCCGCTTTCTGCGCCGCGTTTATGTTCGCCTGAGTCTGCTCTTGCTGCCGGGCAGTCGTGGCGTTCATCTGGCGGTTGGTCACCCACTGGGTGTGGTATGCCTCGGCCTTGGCCAGCAGGTCGCCCAGGTTATGGCAGCCGTTGATCAAGCGAGCGTCGTTGATCGTCAGGAAGTACGCGGCCACATGGTGGGCGACATCGATGCCGAGACGGCTGATCAGCTGGCCAACCTGGCCGCCGGCCTTGGCGTTCCATACCGGCCACGCGTGGTAGCGCTTGCGGTAGGCCATGGCGTAGTTCGCCCAGGCCTTGAAGGTTTTGCAGGACTGGTCCTTCGGCCCTGGCATATCTGCCGGGATCTCGCAGCGCGGCTGCTGAGCCGTAAACGGAACCACGATACCCTCCGCGACCACGGCTTCAGCCTGGGTCGCAACTGGTTCAATGACTGGTTCCGTTACTGATTCAAAAGAGTGACTGGTTCTGGGTGCAGCTCCTGCACTACCCCCTAGTGAATCTGCTGCACTAGGGGGTGAACCTGCTGCACTACCCTGGTGAATCTGCTGCACTACCCCTAGTGAATCTGCTGCACCACTCAAGGTGAGGTAGTAGACGTTCGAAGAGTTACCCTTTGGGCCGCCCTTACGGATCTCTTTGCGCAGAAGGCCGGCACCGCACAGGGTGTTGATGTGGTTCATCACAGAGCGCTTGCTGATCTCGCACTGATCGGCAACGTGCTGATACGACGGCCAGCACTCGCCCATGTCGTTGGCGTTGTCGGCCAGCTTGATGAGCACCAGCTTGCGCAGCGGGTTGCCGACCTTGGTCTTCATGGCCTTGACCATCAATTCCATGCTCATGTCGAAATCCCCCACTGAAGGGCGAGTCCGAACACAACGATCCAGCCTGAAACGGCGAGCGCGCGGAAGATCCTGGCGCTGCTCTCGGCTTCATGAGCTCGAACAAGATTGGCGTTCGATTGCGCGCAAAGGTCATCAAACAACTTTTGAATGCGCTGACGATCCTCTGGGCTCATGCTGCACCTCGCACGGCCTTGTCGTGGGTGTGCAGACCGTCCCAATTCTTCTTCATGGGCAGCTCGCCGGCCAGGTACAGCTCGTATAGGCGAGTGGCGCCCTTGCGCAGCAGGATCGGCGTGTAGCTGATGAATGGGTCTTTGCCGTGAGGTGCGACCTCGTGCTGGTGCTCGGTCATGTACTTGTCGCGGGCATAGGCGGCCACGCGGTACCGGGTACCGGACTTGCTCTCGTTGTAAAGCCAGTTGCGGCCCTCAAGGAAGTGGCCAACCTGCATCACGTTGACCCCATTGAGGCCCTTGCAGAACTGAACATGGCTCATGCCTTCCTTGAACAGGTTCTCCAGGTGATCGATTTTCTTGGCCTGGGCTTCCACCTGGACGGTGAGCAGTACGCGGGCTTTCTCCGACTCCAAGGCCATCTGGAGGATTTCCAGTCTGCTGAGGTCGGCGGGCGCCGGTGCTGCAGCACGAGCCTCCAGCTCCTGCCAGCGGTCAATGATCTTGGCGCGCAGTTTGGCGTTGTAGCCAGACACCAGCACCAGGCAGTCGCGCTGACTAAGGAGGAACTCAGGGTACGACTGGCCGTTCTGCGGATGGACGTACTGGGTCTCCTCAGATCTGAGGACACCCTCACCCACTAAGCGCCGAGCATCGCGCATGACGTTGTCATGGGTTTTCTTGGTCAGTTCGGCTATTTCACGCGTCGACATCGTGCGCGCCACGAAACCGTTATCCGAATTTTGTGGCGCGAGGGCCACGGTATTGATTTGGCTACCAAGGTGCATATATGATTGCCTCGCACATGTGTTACGAATGCAGTACAAGAAGCCGGTCTAGCCACCGGCTTTTTTGCGTCTGCGGTTTGGGTTTTGGTGTTTTCAACGGCAGTTCCTCATGAGTCCCTCAGGGGCTTATTAGCCCTTGCGAAACGACCGAACATTGCTTCGGCCAGGCTCTGTTCTCGTCATCCGGTTGAGAGCCTCATTGATGATTTGTGCCGCCAGTTGCTCAGGGGTTAAGCCCTTCTGCCTGGCGAGATACGCCAGATCCGAATTGCCCTTCCCGTCGAGCTGGATCTCCAGCTCTTTGCTTTCTGGCACAGGGCCTCCTCGGCCACTTCAGGCCACGTCAGTCTTCGCGTTAAGCTCTTGCATCATCTGGTCGAGACCGCGCTCCAGAATTTCCCTGGCGAGCACTGCCTTCTGCGTGCGCTTGAAGCGAGCCATCGCCGACAGCAGATCGTCGGCAGCCTCATCCAAGCGAACCTTGGTGGGCTTGTTGTGCAGGTGGTCGGGGTCGAAGTACGACACGGTGGGTTCCTTTGTGGTTGAAAGTGGTTAAGCGGCGGAAAGCGCGTGGGTCGGGTTGCTGTCGATCTGGCTCCATGGGAACGAAGGACACAGATCGGCACGATTCACAGCGCCATTCGTAAGCGCCTCAATCTGTAGTGCGCGCTTGGCTGGGACCGTGCGCTCTCCTGAACACCATTGGTTGACGGTGGGTGCCGCAACATTCAGCCGGCGCGCCAATTCCGCCTGGCTGCCCAGCACGCGGGATGCTTCTTTGGCTGCTTCTGCTGATTTCATGAGTTCTCTCCTGGAGATTTACCGTGAATATAAGGCATTACCTTATTTCGTACAAGCCATTGCCTAATCGCGCTGGCGATAGGCCTAATTAGGCAATGCTTACCGGACCAGAATTAGGTGCAGCCATTGATGCTGCGCGGATCGCCAAGGGCGTATCTAAGAAACAGCTCGCAGACGACTTCCAGGTGAAGCCTCCGTCGGTACAGGGCTGGGTTAAAAACGGCCGGATCGACAAGTCCAAGCTGATGGACGTGATCGCTTACTTTTCTGATGTGGTGGGCCCTGAGCACTGGGGGCTTCGCCCAGGTTTCTCCTACGAGAGCATCCAGGATGTCACTTCGGAACCTGTCGCAGAGCCGGCGCCAACCTCAGCTGCCGACATGGTTCGCGCCATGCTCGCGAAGCAAGGCAAGAACTTGTCGGATTCGGCGCGCGCGCAGTTGATTGCAGCCGCCGAAGCGACCGATGAGGGAAATGTGATTACCGTAGATTTCACCCGGCCTGGCCTGGTCGGGGACGAAGTCCGGATCGCTCACTACGATATCCGCGCTGCAATGGGTGGCGGCCAACTCCCCCACGACTACCCGGAAATGCTCAAGGACATTCGCGTCAGCCCCAGTCACCTGCGGGAAATCGGCGTCGAGTTCGAGGAGCACTACCACCTGAAGGTGGTCACCGGCTGGGGCCAGTCGATGGAGCCAACCATCAAGCACCGGGACCCGCTGATCGTGAATATCAACGTCCGCGACTTCGTGGGCGATGGGGTGTACCTCTTCGTCTGGGATGACCTGCTCTACATCAAGCGCCTGCAGGTGGCTGATGAAGAGCACTTCGAGATGATTTCGGACAACCCAAGGCACAAGGATCGGCTGATCCGCCGGGACATGACCTACATCCAGGCCAGGGTACTGCTGGTGTGGAATGCTCACTTAGTTTAGATATTAATTACTCTCAACACTCTAGCTCGGACGCTGGTTAAACAGTGACTAAATCAAAAACACCAATACTTCCTGCTGGACAAATTAAATCCGAGTTAGGAATATCAGACAATAAAACAATCCCAATTCTTAGAGTCAAGGGAATCGACATTGCTAAATTTCGCTCCCTTAAAAATCAGCAAATCATTTTAGGCTCCAAGGTTACGGTCCTTTCGGGGCGTAATGGCACCATGAAAACTTCCCTCATGGGGCTGATAGCTCACCCATTCTCAAGCGATTCAGAAGATGGCCTTGGGCGACCGCTGAAAACGACTCTTTCTGAAGTCTTCAATCTCTCCAAAACATATGACATTGAAGATTATGAATATTCAATAGTCACTGAAACCAGCAGCAACAGCTTCATCCGATCACCTGTGCATATTTACTTCACAGCGGGGCAAACGAATCGCCATCGCGTTGTTGTTTCTGGCGCAGAGAAAGGTGATGGCAACCTTTCATACAACACGTCCTTTCTAAACCTTAAACGGCTTTATCCAATAGTAGATCTGGCCGGCCAAAGAAAAGCAAGCTCAATACCCTCCCTTACAAAAGATGAAATGGGGCAGCTAAAGAATTTTTACGAGCAAATTTTCCCAAATTCAAGCTATGGCGAATTCGTTGGCATCCACCGCGACAAAATTAAGTCGACTTGGGCTCCAAGTGGTGGAGATCTAGGTTACGATTGGGAGTCTATATCGTCTGGAGAAGATAACCTAGGATCCATTTTCAACCGGTTAGTGGGCTTCCAGCGCGATTATAAAAAAAACCAAAAGACTGGAGGAGGTATTCTGTGCATTGATGAATTTGAGGCTTCACTTCACCCAGTAGCCCAAATTCGCTTATTTGAATACCTTTTGAGGTGGGCTGGGGATTATAAAGTTCAAGTCATAATATCCACCCATTCCCTGGGTCTAATTTCGGACATATACCTAAAACATTCAGCTCTTTTGGATGACGGTCAAATATCTTTTAATTTTGTTAGCAAGTCCAAAGCGGTAGCATCCAACTACCCAATTGTGCACAACCCGCCGTACGACTTGGCATATAAAGAGTTGACATTCACTAACCCTATTGACCTTGCTAAAATCCGCAAAATTAAGATATTTTGTGAAGATGAAATTGGTGCTTATTTCCTAAAACGCATCATCAAATCTAGGGCCATCCTTGATCTACTAGACTTCCATTGGAGCTTCGACTCAAACAAGAGCAACCAAGGCATATCCTACACCGAGGTAAGACCGCTAGCAGCAGCATGCGCTCGCTTTCCAGCTCTTTTCGATCAGAGCATCGTAATTCTCGATCCTGATGTCTCTGATAATTATATGAACACCATTAAGGCAAACGACTTTTGCATCAGGCTGCCCGATGACTTGGGGGTAGCTATCGAACGGCGCATAATATACTACATCGCCGCCCTCGATAATGACGATGACTTTTTCACAAAATTCGACAAAGAAAAAGAAGCATTTCTTGGCGAGTTCGCAGCTCGCGGAATCTCCTTGTCTCTAAAAGATATCCTAGATGAAAAAAAGACAAAAATCTCAACTTGCAAGGGGTGGGCATCATCATGCTTACCAGAATTCAAAAAGTACATTACTTACTATGTAAATAACCACCTCGAGAAAACAGTTTTTATCGACAAGCTGCTAGAGACTTTAAACTCTATGAATGCTAAAATAGGTTTACCACCTATCAAAACCCAAGGTTAACATCAGGAATGTTCTCAAAAAAACTCTACAGCCCACTTCGCTACCCTGGAGGAAAGGCACGCTTCGCGCCTTTTATCTCCGAGATCATGCGAGCTAATGGCTTAGATGGAGGGCATTATCTGGAGCCTTTTGCCGGTGGCGCAGGAGTAGCTTTGGAACTCCTATTCGATGGTCATGCCGAGCATGTGCATATCAACGATTTAGATCCAGCGGTCCATGCGTTCTGGTCTGCGGCTACTAAAGATCCAGATGGTATGTTACGCCTTCTACGTGACACGCCGATCAACATGGACGAATGGTATCGCCTACGCCAAGTAATGCTCGATCCAGAGCCGGGCCTTTCCATCGCTGAGAAAGGGTTCGCGACACTCTTTGTTAATCGCACTAACCGATCTGGCATCCTGAAAGGAGGCGTCATCGGAGGTAAGGCTCAGACAGGTGTTTACAAGCTGGATGCTCGATTCAATAAAGACATGATTGCGTCACGACTTGTACGGATCGGACAGCACGCAGAAAAAATCACTGTGCACCAAGAAGATGCGTATAGTCTACTCAGTCGAGCCTCAAGCCTGCTACCAGAACGATCTTTGATTTACCTTGATCCTCCCTATTACGTTAAGGGGCGTGATCTGTATCGAAATTTCTACAAGCATGACGATCATTTGCAGATTGCCCAGCTGCTCCAGTCACCAGGGTTCACGAGACAATGGGTTGTGTCGTATGACAGCGCCCCCGAGATCTGCGAAATGTACAGCAGTTCAGAAGCGCTGAAGTACGGCCTCCACTACACCGCCCAGGCCCGGTATATTGGTGATGAAGTGATGTTCTTCAAGGATGGCCTCAAAGTGCCTGATGCCGAAATCCCAAAGGCGGCAGTCGCAGGCTGATCCAGCGCACGCCTCAAATCAGCCCGCCTCGGCGGGCTTTTTTCACGCGCCTTTCCGGCACAGTGGAGACTCATCCGATTCCCGACATTAGCCCGCATTGCAGTGCGGGCTTTTCTTTGGGCGTCAGAAAGGCGCCTCCTCCTCTACTCTCTCCTGCTCCCAATCCCTCTCCGCTACCAGGTCATCTCGATCTTCGGCGCTCTGTTCCTCCCACCGAACCGTTACGCTCCCATCATCATTGAACGTCAGGTCCAGCTCGGGTGTTTCGGCCAGCAGCCCCATCACCTCCTCCCACTCCATATCTCCGTCCGTGTCAAGGCGATGGATCGTTACCCAGCGCTGCGACTGCGCGATCGGGTGATTGATCATCGACGACACCCTCAGACCCAGCCGTTCAAGGGCCGTCATCTCTTGGCGCGCTTGTGGGGTCGACTTCTTCTGCTTGGCCATACATTCCTCCATTAACTGTACATCCATCCAGTATTAGGCAGAGCTTACCCGAGCCATCGAACGATGCAAGCCCGGAGAGCGGATTAGGCACTCATGAAAAAAGTTAGGCATTACCTATTTACAATAATTAGGCATTGGCTTATCGTTCAATCCATCGAGGCGCTACACAGCCCCTCGGGAGGCCCTCAAGCCTCACCGCTCTTTAACAACCAAGACCGCCGAGCCTGCAGGCATAGCAGGCCACCATCCCCTCAGGGCTCTGGTGCGATCAGGTGTGCCGC
Organism: Pseudomonas sp. CJQ_9; assembly: GCF_043106615.1. Lineage (NCBI taxonomy): Bacteria > Pseudomonadati > Pseudomonadota > Gammaproteobacteria > Pseudomonadales > Pseudomonadaceae > Pseudomonas > Pseudomonas sp. CJQ_9. Next base: position 135,873 of record NZ_JBICMS010000069.1, read on the forward strand.
AATAGAGCGGCATCCAAGCGGCGCGCATGCCTCGACAGATGCAGGAAGCGCGATACCGGGTGAGCGACCGGGGCCTGAGAGACCACGTATTCACTGAAGCACCTGGGCGACCGGGTGCTTTGGGAATCCACTGGAGATCAACGAAATGGGACAGATTCAGATCGTTGGCTACGAAAGCGAGTGCAGCTGTGAGCATTGCGGCCGGGCGCTGAAACACGGCATTCGCTTGAGTGACGGCCGCACTGTCGGCGCTACCTGCCTCGACAAACAACTCACCAAGCCTCGCAGCTACCACGGTAAGCAGTACCGCTTCGGCGCCGAGTTCATCGTGAAAATTGCGAAGGTGGTCGAGTACTACTCGCCTGCCAACTGGGCGCGCTTCGGCGTTTCGGCATCGTCTGCGACATTCGAGGCTGCAGCATGAAGACAAGACCAAAAATTGGTAACGCAAAGCTCCAAGGCGACGGGCGCGACTACGCGCGAATGGTGATCGCCGCCTTTGACCAGCTACAGGATGAGGATGAAGCGAATCGCATCGTTGAGCTGAATCAGCGCAGGCGAGAAGTCGAAGAAAACGCCAAGAAGCGATTTTGACGATTTCACTGGCTGGCCTTGGCGACAGGGCCAGACGGGAAATCAACCGCCCTGGAGGGCAAGACGATGGAAATCCTAAACAGCCCTGAACTCGAAGCCATATTCGAAGAGGGCAAGAAAGCGTTCCATATGGGCACTGCATTTTCTGCATGTCCTTACATCGGTCGTTTCAGCATGGAGCGATCTTGGAGTGATGGCTGGGTGCAGGCTTACGAGACTGCAAAAGGAGGTGCCCAAAATGGCCAAGCCACTGCGCCTTGAGGGTGATCGCATCACCGGCGATACCATGTGGGTCGACACAGAAAGCGACCACGTCTACATCGAAATCAACACCCCTGATGGTGGTGCAAACGTAGTTTTCGAAGAGCAGAGCAAGATCCAGGCGCTCCGCGATGCTCTTGATGCATGGCTGAGCGACGAAATCCGAAAAATTCCCTGACAGCCGGAAAGACGGCCCGATGCCCTGCTCCCCATCGCAGGGTGCACTGGGATGTGATCTGAATGCGCAGGCTGATGCGCTGTTTACTAGGTACAAGCGGCCACATGCAGAAATGCAGTGAATTGAGCAGCTGGATGGCTCCGCTTCCAAGCCAGCAAAGCCGGAGATCAGCACCGGTCAGATCGCATCACCGATACACCCCGCATCCCCTTCCCTTTACATACGACCGCATCAGGCAGGCGCTAGCGAGCTTCACGGCTCGGGTTTGGTCACCTGCGCTGGCGTCTGCCTCATGCGGTCATGAGGATCAATCATGTTCCAGCCACCAGAACCATCTGGCGTGGGCCGTTGCCTGCGCTGCGCAAGCTGCATCGAAGAATCTGAGCAGGTCGGCGGTATCTGCTACGACTGCCAGCCTGCCGAAGCCGGTGAGCAGCCTGCTTTCCCTGTTCAGGCCAGCGACTACGGCGGACACGGCACCTGCTTTGGTCTGACCATTCGCGACTACTTCGCGGCAAAGTCACTGCCTACTGCCTGGGCCGCATTCGACGGAGGTTACTTCGACGCTGGTGAGTGGGAAAGCATCAACCGTGGCGTAGCCGAATGCGCCTACCAGATGGCCGACGCCATGCTCGCCGCCCGGGTGAAGCCATGAGCGGCCTGAGCGTTTCCGGCCAGATCATGATTCAAGAACCTGCGGCCGGCGGATTCTCGGCGCAGGTCTACCCGACGCGACTTGATGCAGCCATTCAGCTGCTGCGCGTGATGATTCGCCGCGCAGCTGATGAGCAGCAGGCCATGGACCAAATCGAAAAGGCCGTAGCCGAGCTGATCGGCGAGGAACGGCACGATTTGGATATGGAAATGGCAACCGAGCGCCAGCGCCGCGGTGAAGAGCCATGAGCGGCTGGATCAAGTGCAGCGATGCTCTGCCAGGTGATCAGTACGACGGTGTCGCAGTGATCGTTGCTGCGCTCAATCACGCAGGACAGCTCATCTCGGAAACAGATGTTTGGCACAAGGGCCGCAGCCGAGATCGTCAGGGGCACTTCGAGTTTTGGACGAATACGGCCACCCACTGGCAGCCACTTCCACCACCACCTACCGAGTAACCCACCACTGGAGGCGACCATGGCTCACGAGCATGAGCTTTACGCAGACAGCGCCCAGGCGCGCGAGGTCGACCGCCAGATGCGCCTTTTCGGCGATACCAGCTGGGCGGATCACCTCACCTCAAAGCAGGCCCGGGCGAACAACCAGGCCTGGAACGCAATGATCAGCGAGCGCGACGAGCGCCAGCGGGTTGAAAGCCGCCGGGCGATCAGCGCTGCACTCGACAAGATGGAAGCCATGTGCGGCTCAGGCGCCGCCCGGAGGACAGCATGAACAGAGGGACACGTGACGAGGTGGTCGCCATCATTAACTCTCGGTTCGAGGCTATCGACGCCTCGTTCAGTGAAGGGCTTCGCGGCGAGCTGACGATGGCTATCGACCTGGCCGGGCTTACCGGCGCGATCGATCTTCCCAAGCAGCGCGGGTATGTCGAACGCCTGAACGGCATCGTAGATCGCGCCTACCAGCAGTGGTTGACTACGAACGGGAGGGTGGCATGAGTACCGCGCCAGTGAAGTCCCTCATCGACGAGCAGTTGGAGCAGATCGAACGCACCCTAGCAGTGATCAGCTTCGGCCTTCCATTCAACGAGGCCGTAGGCCTGCCCCGTGACACGACGGTGCAGAGTCTGACGCGCAGCCTTGGCGTCACCATGAAAGGTCGCCGCATCGCCATACGCGTGCGGCCATGACCAGCTACCAACGCGCCCGCCGCTTCGCTACCTGGCGAGGCAGCTTCATCACCCTCTTCCTGTGCACCGCCTGGATGCTTGCAAGCGCCTGGGCCGGCTGCATCACCCAGTAACCACCATTTCAGCGCCGGCCGCACGCATGGCGCGGGAGATTCGCATGTCCGAGATTCGCGTAGAGCTCGAGCAGCAGGCCGTCGGCCTGACGCCGGCAATCCTGGCCAAGGCCTTCTGGGCCATGGAGGACACCCAGCAGGCCAAGTTCTTCGATGAACTGGCCAAGGTGATCGAGGCCGATCATGTCAACAACCCCAGCTCCTACGGTTACGGCGAGCTGCAGTGGTGCTACCTCAAGGAGGTTCTGCGCCGGCCCGGCATGGAACGCGCCAACAAAATGCACATGGCGCTGTCGGCGTTTGCCTACGACTTCTGGCCACGCAAGCCTGACGGCGCACGGGAGGGCCTGTGAACACAACACCCCGCCTGGCCGCCCAGCTCGACTGGATGACGGTCGGATCGTTCTCGCCTGAGCGGTACCAGGGCGACGAGCGCAAAGAGTACGAAGACGAGGCCGCTCGCATTGAGCGGCAGTGGGACAACCAACCGAACTGAGGGAATCCCCATGTTCAAGAAAGCCGAACGCAAGCAGGCCAAGCTACGGCTGGCACTTGCTGGGCCATCCGGGTCTGGAAAGACCATGTCAGCGCTGCTCATGGCCAAGGGCCTGGGCGGCCGGATCGCGGTGATCGACACCGAGCACGGCAGCGCGTCGCTGTACGCCGACATCGCCGACTTCGATGTGCTGGAGCTACATGCGCCCTACTCGCCTGAGCGGTACGCCGAGGCCATCACCGCCGCCGAACAGGCCGGCTACAGCGTACTGATCATCGACAGCTACTCGCACGAGTGGACCGGCTCCGGCGGGTGCCTCGAGTCGAACGAGAAGCTTGCTCACCAGAAGTTCAAGGGCAACACCTGGGCGGCCTGGAACGAAACCACGCCGCGACATCGCAAGCTGACCGACAAGATCCTTACCAGCCCGCTGCACATCATCTGCACCATGCGGAGCAAGACCGAGACGGTCCAGGGCGAAGGCAAGAAGGTGATCAAGCTCGGCATGAAGTCTGAGCAGCGCGACGGCACCGATTACGAGTTCACCGTGGTGCTTGATATCACCCACGACGGCCACGCCGCGATCGCCAGCAAGGACCGGACAAAGCTGTTCGACCAGCCTGAGGTGATCAGCGAGGAAACCGGGCGTCGTTTGCTGGCCTGGCTGAACGACGGCAAGTCGCAGGCAGACCTGCAGGCCACGGCGCTGCAGGATGCGCTTTCGAAGATGCCGGTTACCGAGACGATGCAGGAGCTGCAGAGCGTGTATTCGGCAGCGTACCGGATCCTTGAGCATTCACCCGACCACCTGGCGCAGCTGAATGCCGCCAAAGACAAACGCAAAGCCGAACTCGCGGAGAAAGCAGCATGAGGGGCATCAACAAAGTAATCCTGGTCGGCACCTGCGGCCAGGACCCCGAGGTCCGCTATCTGCCCAACGGCAACGCGGTCACCAACCTCAGTCTGGCGACCAGCGAGGCGTGGACAGACAAGCAGACCGGCCAGAAGGTCGAGAAAACCGAATGGCACCGGGTAGTGCTGTTCGGCAAGGTTGCAGAGATTGCTGGCGAGTACCTGCGCAAAGGTTCGCAGTGCTACATCGAAGGCAAGCTCAAGACCCGCGAATGGGAAAAGGACGGAATCAAGCGGTACAGCACCGAAGTGCACGTAGACATCAACGGCACCATGCAGCTGTTGGGCGGTCGGCCGGATAACCAGGGCGGCGGGCAGCAACAGCGGCAGCCTCAACAGCAACGGCAGCAGCGTCAGGCGCCCCAGCAGAGCCAGCAGGCAGCGCCTCCGGATAACTTCGACGACGATATCCCGTTTGCCCCGCTCCACCTTCTGGCAGGTGCATAGCCATGCCACTCGCAACCATCCTCGACATGCTCCAGCGCCGGAAGGAACTGGAGCAGAACCTGCAGCTGCTGTTCAACCGCAGCTGCCAGTGGAGCCGCGCCGAACGTGTGCGCGGCGCTGCCACCATCGAGAACCTGACCCAGCAACTGGTCGAGGTCACCGAGCAGCTCGACGCGGCGCGCGCGGCATGAGACGGATCAACAACCTGGTCCGCCAGCGCCGGCGGCAAGAACAGTTCCACCTGCCGCCCAGCGGCCTATCGGAGCACAGACATGCAGAAAGCACCCTCTGGAGTGGTAACCCTGCCGGCCTGGATGAATCGGCCGGTCAAGAAGCTGTACAACACCCGCAGCGGCGGCCGGTACCGGCCTGATGATGTGGCCCTGGCCTTCGCGCTGAGCCTGCGCGTGCACGACAGCGCAGACCACCTGCGCAGGCTGGCCCGGCGCCTGGTCGACAAGGTCTGCTTGGAGCACCAGCCGAACATGAAGCGCCTGGCACGCGAGCCGGACGACGCCAAGGTATTCGACGCAGCGCTCAAGATCATCAACCGGGTGTGCGACCTGCTGGAATACGCCCCGGGCACCCGCTTTGTGCGCAATGGAGGCGATGATGGCTCTGACGCAGCAGCAGCGTGACGAGAAGCGCCGGGCCAAGGCCGAGCGCCTGCAGGAAGAAGACCTGCGCTTGAAGGTTCGACCAGGGACTAAACAGGCCTTGCTGGAACTGATGGAGTGGGCCGGGATCGAGGAACAGGGCGAGGCAATGACGCTGATGATTCATCACATCGAGGCGCTCGGGCATCACGCGCTATTCAGGATCGCGCGCCACGAAATAGAAGGCCACCGGTCTGTGGTGCGGACCGAGCCGCTGCGGCTGTCAGCCAGGAAGCGAACCGGCCAGCACTTGCGCGCCATATGCGGCTGGGCAGATTCCACCTACAGCCAGATGATCGAGGCACTGATTCACGGCATCCACGCCCTTGGCAGACTGCACGCGGCGAAGTTTCTCACCCCGCCGCGGCACCAGATCAGCATATCGCCACGCCTGGCCCTGGCCTTCGACCGAAAGAGCATGCTCATGCTCCAGCAAGACCCAGGCGACGAGATTATCACGCCTGCCTGACCCGCGCTGCCCGCCAGCGCCTTCCCCTATTCAACGATAACGCCTCCCCGGCGAGGATCCACCATGTCCAATCGAATCGTCTGCCAGTTCAGTTGCGGCGCCGCTTCGGCGGTGGCCACCAAGCTGGCCCTAGCCGAGTACGGCAGCACGCACGACGTGCAGATCATCAACGCGTTTCTCGCCAACGAGGAGGCTGACAACCGCCGTTTCGCCCAGGACTGCGAGGCCTGGTTCGGCCAGCCGATCACCGTCCTGCGGGACGAGAAGTACGGCGCCGACGCCCATGAAGTGTTCCGCCGCGAGCGGTACATGAAAGGCCGAACCGGCGCGCCGTGCACCAAGATCCTGAAGCGGCGTTTGCTGGACACATGGAAGCAGCCAGGCGATGTGATGGTGTTCGGCTACACCGCCGAGGAAGCCGACCGCCTGGAAGACTTCAGGGAGCGAAATCCTGACCGCCCAGTTATCGCCCCACTGATCGACCGAGGCCTGGGCAAGGACGACTGCAAGGCCATCCTGCTACGTGCCGGTATCGAGCTGCCCCTGATGTACCGGATGGGCTACGACAACGCCAACTGCATCGGCTGCGTGAAGGGCGGCGAAGGCTACTTCCGAGCGATCCGCCAGGACTTCCCAGAACAGTTCGAGGCGCTATGCGCCATCCAGGATGACCTGGGTGAAGGCTCCTACCTCTTCCGCAATCGCGCCACCAACGTGCGCTTCTCACTTCGCGACCTTGGCGATGGCCCAGTGCGCCGCAACGAGAAGCTGCCCGCCTGCTCCTTTTTCTGCGAGCTGGCTGAGGCCGACATCATCGCCCGCGCATGACCATGACCGGAGCAACTATGACCATCACCTACGGAAGCGTCTGCAGCGGCATTGAAGCTGCGACCGTAGCCTGGCACCCGCTGGGCTGGCGTGCCGCCTGGTACGCCGAGATCGAACCATTCCCCAGCGCGGTGCTGGCCCACCACTACCCGGACACGCCGAACCACGGCGACATGACCCGCCTGGCGGCCGCAGTGCTATCCGGCAAGATCCCAGCGCCCGAGGTGCTGGTTGGCGGTACCCCCTGCCAGGCATTCAGCGTGGCCGGCATGCGCGAAGGCCTCAACGACCCACGCGGCGCCCTCACCATCAAATATGTGGAGCTGCTTGATGCAATTGACCATGTTCGAACCATGCGCGGCGAACCCGAGGCCGTCTGCCTCTGGGAAAACGTCCCCGGCGTCCTCTCCGACAAAGGCAACGCCTTCGGATGCTTTCTTGGGGCGCTTGCAGGGGAAGACTGCGAGCTGCAGCCTTCAGGGAGTAGGTGGCCGAACGCTGGTTGTGTGTTTGGACCCAGGCGCACAGTCGCGTGGAGGGTGCTGGACGCCCAATATTTCGGCCTGGCCCAACGCCGCCGCCGTGTGTTCGTTGTCGCAAGTGCTCGAGCAGGGTTCGATCCCCTCGAAGTACTTTTTGAGCGCGAAGGCGTGCGCCGGGATACTCCGTCGTGCCGAGGCCAGGGGCAAGACGTTGCCTGCACCCTTGATGCACGCACTGAAGCGGGTGGCTTCCCTGGAACAGATGGAGCAACAGGTGGCCACGTAGTTGCCCCGCCAGCGTGGCCGCTATCAGTGCATGGCACACAAGATCCTGACGTTCGATGCGGGCAAGCGCACACGCTCGGAAGGAACAACGGCCAGGAAAACGCAGTGCTCGCGTTCGCCGAGAATAGCCGTAGCGAGATCCGCCTTGAAGGTGGAGACGGGCGAGTAGTGGGCACGCTATCAACTGGTGGCGGCAAGGCTGGTCAAGGACTGCCTTGCATAGCCTTCCAACCTGGAAACCTTTCAAGGGGCGCTGGAAGCCAGCCTAGCCTTGAGGTGTTTCCTACTCTCAAGTCCGACCATGGCCGAGGATCCAGCGACCAAGCCCCCCACGTCAGTATCGAATCAGGAGTTAGACGCTTAACTCCACGCGAGTGCGAGCGCCTCCAGGGATTTCCTGACGACTACACGCTGATCTCCTATCGCGGCAAGCCCGTCAACGATTGCCCGGACGGCCCCCGCTACAAAGCCATCGGCAACAGCAAGGCCGTCCCCGTCGTCCGCTGGATCGGCCGGCGCATCCAACAACAACTTGAACGACTCGCTTGAGGTATCCCATGCCCACAGAAAACCGATCCAGCAACACAGAGATGGTCACCACGCCTTCGACAACCACAGAGGGAATGATCCGCAGCATCAACGCCCTTCTAGCCTTGGATGCTCGAGGCTCTCTAACTCCGCATGGCGTTTGCGGCCTGGCCCGCGATCTGCTGATAAAATGTGCCGAGGTCCTTTCTAGGCCAATCCCGCAGCCCCACCCCGAGCCAATAGCCTGGATGGTTGGTACTGCCATCTGGTGGACCAAAGAAGAGGCAGAGAGGGATGCGGCGGCGACTGGGCTGCCGATTGTTGGCCTGGGGCCGATGTCCTGCGCAGCGCCAGCCGAGCAGCACCAGGGCGAGCCGGTGGCGTTTAAGTGCTGGAGCTGCAAGGCAGAATTCACGCTGAAAGAAAGGGCAGACTGCGACGGTTGCTGCTGGAAATGCGGCGTTGATATAGACCTTGATGATTACGTCGGTCGGCTTGCTGGCGAGGTTGAGCGGCTGCGCGCTGAGGTTTCGAATTGGTTCGAGCGATCACAAGACGAAGCTAGGATGGTAGAAGCCCTGCGCGCCCAGCTGGCCGAGCCGGTGGCTACAGTAATCACGGCTGATCAGGTCCTGGGCGCGTACCAATTCGCAACGTTCGAGCCTGCCAAGCATCTTCGAGGCACCACAAATTGGTGTGCCGCATTTGCCCAAGAGCTTAACTATCGAATTGGAGCTGACACAGCCGAAGTGGAGCGGATCGCCAAAGAGCTTCGCGATGTGCGTGAAGAGCGCGACATCCTTCAGCGCAGCGTCGATGAGTTCCAATCTCGTAGCCACGGGATCAAGAATCTCTCGGCGATTGAACAGTTGAACGACAGGCTGGCCGAGCGGGATGCGCTGCTGCGAGAGTCCTACGCAGAGTTCCTCGCCATCAAGGCTGAAATCGGTTTTCGCGGCGCCACGATCGCCCTGATTGGTCGCATCGACGCGACCCTCTCTGTCAGTGCAGATCCGGAGTCGAAGTCGTGAAGACGCACTTCGCTCCATTCACCGACTTGGATGACCTTGAGCAGGCGCCTTGCGGAACCTGGTTAGGGGAATCCTCCGAGCTGTCAGGCGACTGGTCCACGGTCGATTGCCAACTCTGCAAGAAGCGCCGAGAAAGGATCATCGCTGCCGTGTCTGATGAAGATCGCTTCATCGTCGAGCAGATGGGCGATATGGCGGCATTCATGCGCGCACACGGCTAGATCGCTTCGGAGCACAAATGTACTCCACCCCGCTGTAACCCCTCTCCCCCTCTATTCACTGCCGCGATATGGCGGCCAAGGAATCCCCGTGCGCGAAGAAAAAGTCGTGATGTACGAATCCCCCGAAGCCGCCAGCCTTCAGACCGTGACCGGCTGGGTCGACCCTTCCGGCCGGTTCTGGGGCAAGGATGAGCACATGGCCCGCTACTGCGGGTCGACCCACCGCCACTGCGCGAAGAATCCAGAGCACCCCATCCATGCCACAAACGGGTGGTGCGAGGCCTGTCACGCAGAGAGCCGGGCAGCCAAGTTCGCAGCCATGCCGAAGCGCGTGTGGGCCGGCGAAGCCATCACTGAATACGACGGCGACCGGTACTTCTTCGACGAGGAAGACCTGCGGGACTACCTGCTCGATCATGAGCTCGACCCGCGCGACCTGAAGCTGGTCTTCTGCACCCCGAACTACCCCAGCGAGATCGATCCCGCCGACCACTTTTGCGACGACCTGCCGGAAGACGGAGAGATCAACGACGACCAGCTGCTCGCGGCATTCGAATTACTCAACGAGATGATTCGCAAGTGCCCGCCATTGTCCTGGTCGCCGGGCTATGAGGCGGTTGAGCTGCCTCAGGCATTCCTGGATATGGTCGCGCATGAACGCTTGGAGGCCCAGGCATGATCCGCCTCGCCCTCTGCCTCCTGCTGCTGGCCACCGGCGCCAGCGCAGACCCACGCGAAACACGAGGCATGCCCTACGTGTTCCAGGTGTTTCACGACGACCAACGTGCAGTGACGTGCTGGTCCTACTCGGGCGGCCTGAGCTGCATCCCCGACAGCCAGCTGCAGGCCGGCAACCAGCGCCAGCTCTCCCCGCACGAAACACAACCCGAACCTACACCCGCACTGGCGCCTGGGCGCTGGATTGATGAGAGGTATCAGCTGTGAGCAAGATCGACTGGAGCAAGGCGCCTGAGTGGGCAGACGGCCACGGCCTGGTTGCCCATCACGGTATCACCGAGGTGTGGATCAACATGGACCAGTACGCCGTGGTCGGCGCCGAGGATCGCCCCTATCCGTACGGCGGCGGTACCGGCGATCACCGGCACAATTTTACTCGGAGTCAGGTCCAGTACATCACGCCACGGCCGGCGCGCTGGGATGGCGAAGGCCTACCTGCAGTTGGTACAAAGTGCGAGTTTAAGGCCAACGTTCTCGGCTGGGTCGAGGTGACCATTACCGCGGTTACTGACCTGGGCATCGTATTTACCCGCCCCTCGTATCAGAACGGCCGCCCTCTTGTTGAAGAGCGACTGCCACACAAGGCAGTCGAACGATTCCGCCCAATCAGAACGCCAGAGCAAATCGCTGCTGATGAGCGCCTGCACAAGCTACGCAACGCTCACACGGCCATAGCAAGAACACTTGAGTCTTTCCGAGGCGATATCCCCGCAGAGTCCATTTCCCAGCAGGTGATCGAGGCGATGATCGATGCCGGATACAGCAAGCAGGTGGCGCCATGATCGAGCAATTCACGCTTCACGAACTGCAAGCCGCCCTCAAAGGCCGCGCCATTCCCGGCGACCTGCGCTGCGGCGAATCCATCGCCCAATACCTGCACCGCGAGATACAGCGCTTGGCCACAGAGCGGGACAATCTTCGCAAAGACCGCGACGGCCTGCTCGAAGCAGGAGCGCACCTCTTATGATCGCCCTCGCCTACATGGCCTATCTGATCTACAGGTGGCCGCGATGAATGGCATGAGCAAGATCTACCCGCACATGACGGAGAAGGAAGAGCAGGAGCACTTCCGGGAGCTGCTCGCTGAGGAAGAGCGCCAGCGCATCGCCCAGTACGCCTCGCTCAAGGCTGAAGAGCATCACACCCACTGCCGGGATTGCGGCCGCTTCGTCGATAAGGGCCGCTGGCTACTCAAGACCTCGGCATGGGCGCAGCGCGGACAGCGCCCGCTGTGCGCGCCCTGCTTCGCTGAATACGACTTCGACTACGGCTGAATCAAGCCTAACCCCTCCCCCTACAACTCAAGCCCGCCGACATGCGCGGGCGTGGAGAGCTATTGCCATGACGAATCACAAGTACACGCCCGGCCCATGGGAAGTCCTGAACGAAACCGAGGTATTCACCGGCCTCGGCGCCGACAGTGGCGATGGCGTGAAGGCGCTTCCCTCTGACGGCTGGATGATCGCTGATTGCGGCGACTGCGTGACCTTCACCGAGATCGGACCTGCCGAACTCAGCCGGGATCTGCGCCGGGCCAACGCCAAGCTGATCGCCGCGGCGCCCCTGCTTTTGGCTGACCTGGCCGAGGCCGCTGCCCAGCTGCGCAAGTACGAAGCCCTGCACCGCGCCAAGGGCACCGCCGACAGCCTGGCAAAGGCCGAGGTCAACGCCGAACTGGCTTCGCGCTTCGAGCGGACCATCACTGCGGCCACGGACTGACCACCAACCTGACGCCACCGGCGGCGCGGAGCCATCCATGAACCTGATCGACTGCTACGTCACGAAGATCCTCGGCGAGCCCTACCGCAAGTTCGGCCACTGGTGGGTCGACGTTGAATACGACAGCTGGGGCAGCACCAGCAAAACCCAGCTCATGTTCCGCACCGAGGAAGCCGCCCGGGCGGCGAAGGTCGGGCACCACTTCACGGCCTGAGGAGGCTATATGGCACAGTTAGATGGAATTGATCGCCTGCTTCGCCTGCCCGATGTGCTCCGCATCACTGGCATGGGACGCAACACCGTGTACACACGAATTAAGGAAGGAACATTCCCAAAACAGGTTAAGATAGGACCAAAATCGGTCGCCTGGCGCCAGTCAGACATCAACCAGTGGATGGCCTCACTTAACCCCAGCGACGACCAATCAGTACATTGAGCAGTACACTGAAACGTCAGATTCCGCTCAAGCCCATACCCCATCAGCTTTACAGGTCCACCAGTGGAAATCTTCAAGGAATTTACATTCGAATCGGCCCACCGCCTGCCCCACGTGCCTGCCGGGCACAAATGCGGCCGCCTGCACGGCCACTCGTTCAAGGTCGGCCTGCACCTGACCGGCCCGCTGGACCCGCACACCGGCTGGATCCGTGACTTCGCCGAGGTGAAGGCCATTTTCAAGCCGATCTACGAGCAGCTGGACCACAATTACCTTAACGACATTCCCGGCCTGGAAAACCCCACCAGCGAGGTCATCGCCAAGTGGATCTGGGATCAGGTCAAGCCGCTGCTGCCTGAGTTGTCCAAAGTCCGCATCCACGAGACCTGCACCAGCGGGTGCGAATACTACGGCGACTGAAACGAGGGTCAGGCGGCCCCTATGCTTAGCACCTGGAGATGCAGGTAGCCTGCTTCACCTTGCACCTCGCTGAGGTAGGGAAAGCCGTCCTCGACCAGCCGCCTGACCGTCTTGCCATGCAGGCTGACCAGGCTCACGTCGCTGACCGAATCGCCTTCGGCAAGCTGCTCTGGCACCAGGCCATCGAGGCGCCAGAGCATGGTGCCGGCGGCCAAGGCGTCATGGCCAACGGCCTCCGTGGCCGAGTACAGGGCCAGATAGCCGTTGCGGCTGACATCCAGGCGGTGACCGCGCCGCCGCCAGTGCGGATGGTTGTCTTCGTCACCCACGGCGCGGATCTCGAAGTCGTACTCACCATCGGTCTCGTAGCAGCCGAACCAGAACAGCGTGCGGAATTTGCGACGTGAGATCACATACGCCGGTGCCACCGTGTCGGTGTAATGGTCTTCGCCGGCGTGGAGCCAGCCACCACTGGTAAACGGCGAATCGCCATTACCGGTGTCACCAATGGGCACGCCTTCAATCTGCCCTTGCGTGCTCAAGCGTGGCTGCCAGTACAGCCTGGCAATGAAGCTTTTCTGAGGTTGGAATTGGTAGTGGGACATGCCGTCGAGCCCTCTTCACTGGCGGAAAAGGAGGACAGTAGTGAGTGTTGTCGCCCACTTGCAGCCGGAACCCGCTCCCAGGCCGTGTACGAATAGCCTCGAACCCCGGCGAGGGCGCTCGCCTAGCCCAGCGAGCTGTCGAGAAACGCAGGGGCGATGTAACGCTGGTAGTGCGCTTCGGACAAAAGGAAGAATTCGCGGTCGATGGCATCGCGCAATTGCGGCAGTTCCCAATCGCGGAATTCCGGCAGCAGTACCATGCCGTAGGCTTCCAGATCACGGATCATCCGCGCACCGCGGGCGATCAACTGGTACGCCCAGCAATATTCCGACTGCTGGTCGACGAAGCGGATGGAGCGCTGCTCCAGTTGCTGGCGCAACAGGCTTTTGTCGAACACCTCGAGCTTGGCCATCATGACCTGCACCAGCAACTGCTCGAGGCGCAGCCACACGGCGCGCTTTTGCGCGTCATCGTAGCCGTTCCAGTGGATCACTTCGTGGTGGAAGCGCTTGCAGCCGCGGCAAACAGTGTCCCCATACACCGTGGAGCACAGGCCGACGCAAGGGGTCTTGATGGACTTGTTGGACATGAAAAACAACAGCTTGGCGGTGGAACACGCCCCCATGTTAGCCCTTTGTCTAACCAGGGTCACTCGTTAAAGTCATGTTCTGCGCCTTACCTTCGGGCTTTTTTTACCGTAGAATCATCCGGCCTTTTCACAGGCAACAATGTCCGTAGGAAGCTGTTTTCAAAGCGTCACGAGCACAGTTGATCCGGTAGAACGGCGTTGGCCCGGGCCATGCATCCCTCGCATGCCCGCGCCAGCCCTCATCAGCACCCCGTTCTGCAGGCGTAAAACTTTGAAAGCAGCTTCCGTAAGGATTCTTTGCGACCCTGGCCGGGCGGCTCAAAAAGCCGTGGCGGCGCATGGGTGCATCGAATGCTGGATGAGCGTCCCGGACCCCCTTTAGGGACCACTGATGAGGGAAATAACTGTGCTTGAAGCCTACCGCAAACACATCGAAGAGCGCGCCGCCCTGGGCATCGTGCCCCAGCCGCTGAACGCCGAACAAACCGCAGGCCTGGTCGAGCTGCTGAAAAACCCGCCGGCCGGCGAAGAAGCCTTCCTCGTAGAACTGATCACCCACCGTGTACCGCCAGGGGTCGACGAAGCTGCCTACGTCAAGGCTGCGTTCCTCTCTGCCGTCGCCAAGGGCGAAACCCAATCGCCACTGATCGACCGCAAGCACGCCACCGAACTGCTGGGCACCATGCAGGGCGGCTACAACATCGAAACGCTGGTCGCGCTGCTGGATGACGCCGAACTGGGCGCCGTCGCGGCCGAACAGCTCAAGCACACCTTGCTGATGTTCGATGCCTTCCACGATGTGGCCGAAAAAGCCAAGGCTGGCAACGCCAATGCCAAAGCCGTGCTGGAGTCCTGGGCTGCCGGCGAGTGGTTCACCTCGCGCCCGGCCATCGCCGACAAGTACACCCTGAGCGTGTTCAAGGTGCCTGGCGAGACCAACACCGACGACCTGTCCCCTGCCCCAGATGCCTGGTCGCGCCCTGACATCCCGCTGCACGCCCTGGCCATGCTGAAAATGGCCCGTGACGGCATCGAGCCGCAGCAGCCGGGTTCGGTAGGCCCGCTGGCCCAGATCGAAGCGGTCAAGGCCCAAGGCTACCCGGTTGCCTATGTCGGTGACGTGGTCGGTACCGGTTCCTCGCGTAAATCCGCCACCAACTCGGTGCTGTGGTTCTTCGGCGACGACATCCCGTACGTGCCGAACAAGCGCGCCGGTGGTTTCTGCTTCGGCACCAAGATCGCCCCGATCTTCTACAACACCATGGAAGACGCCGGCGCCCTGCCGATCGAGTTCGACTGCACCAACCTGGCCATGGGCGACGTGATCGACGTCTACCCGTTCAAAGGTGAAGTGCGCCGCCATGGCAGCGACGAGCTGGTCACCACCTTCGCCCTGAAAACCGAAGTGCTGCTGGATGAAGTGCGCGCTGGCGGCCGTATCCCGCTGATCGTCGGCCGTGGCCTGACCGAAAAAGCCCGTGCCGAGCTGGGCCAAGGCCCATCGGAGCTGTTCAAGAAACCGGAGCAGCCAGCCGACAGCGGCAAGGGCTTCACCTTGGCGCAGAAAATGGTCGGCCGTGCGTGTGGCTTGCCTGAAGGCCAGGGCGTGCGCCCAGGTGCCTACTGCGAACCGAAGATGACCACCGTCGGCTCCCAAGACACCACCGGCCCGATGACCCGTGACGAGCTGAAAGACCTGGCTTGCCTGGGCTTCTCCGCTGACCTGGTGATGCAGTCGTTCTGCCACACCGCGGCCTATCCGAAGCCGATCGACGTCACCACCCACCACACCCTGCCAGACTTCATCCGCACCCGTGGCGGCGTGTCGCTGCGCCCAGGCGACGGCATCATCCACAGCTGGCTGAACCGCATGCTGATGCCCGACACCGTGGGTACTGGCGGCGACTCGCACACCCGCTTCCCGATCGGCATCTCGTTCCCGGCCGGTTCCGGCCTGGTCGCGTTCGCCGCAGCCACCGGCGTCATGCCGCTGGACATGCCAGAGTCGATCCTGGTGCGCTTCAAGGGCAAACTGCAGCCTGGTATCACCCTGCGTGACCTGGTCCATGCCATCCCTTACTACGCCATCAAGCAAGGCCTGCTGACCGTCGAGAAAAAAGGCAAGAAAAACGCCTTCTCCGGCCGCATCCTGGAAATTGAAGGCCTGGACGAACTGACTGTCGAACAAGCCTTCGAGCTGTCCGATGCTTCGGCCGAGCGCTCTGCTGCCGGCTGCACCATCAAGCTGCCAGAAAAGGCCATCGCCGAGTACCTGAAGTCCAACATCACCCTGCTGCGCTGGATGATCGGCGAAGGTTACGGCGACGCCCGTACCCTCGAGCGCCGTGCCCAGGCCATGGAAGCCTGGCTGGCCAAGCCTGAGCTGCTATCGGCCGACGCCGATGCCGAGTACGCCGAAATCATCGAGATCGACCTGGCCGACGTCAAAGAGCCTGTGCTCTGCGCGCCGAACGACCCGGACGACGCACGCCTGCTGTCCTCGGTTCAAGGCGAGAAAATCGACGAAGTGTTCATTGGTTCGTGCATGACCAACATCGGGCACTTCCGCGCTGCCGGCAAGCTGCTGGAGAAGGTCAAGGGCGGTATTCCGACCCGTCTGTGGCTGGCCCCGCCAACCAAGATGGACGCTCACCAGCTGACCGAAGAAGGCTACTACGGCATCTACGGCAAGGCCGGTGCACGCATGGAAATGCCAGGCTGCTCGCTGTGCATGGGTAACCAGGCACGTGTGCAGACCGGTTCGACCGTGGTCTCCACCTCGACCCGTAACTTCCCGAACCGCCTGGGCGACGCCACCAACGTGTACCTGGCGTCGGCCGAGCTGGCTGCCGTGGCTTCGATCATTGGCAAACTGCCGACCGTCGAAGAGTACATGCAGTACGCCAAAGACATCGACAGCATGGCTGCCGACGTCTACCGCTACCTGAGCTTCGACCAGATCGCCGAGTTCCGCGAAGCGGCTGCCAACGCCAAGATCCCGGTGGTACAGGCGTAAGCTGAGCGGCAAGTTGTAAGCTGCAAGCTACAAGAAGAAGCCCTGGCAGAAATGCCGGGGCTTTTTTTTGTTCCTCACCGGCCCTATCGCCGGCAAGCCGGCTCCCACAGGGGGTCCATCAGGGTTGTCAGGCGCTGAACATCTTGTGGCGAGCACCTGTCAGCCCTGGTGCGCTTCCTGTGGGAGCTGGCTTGCCGGCGATAGGGCCGCGCAGCGGCCCCGCTTGAGGCCGAGCGCCAGGGGTGGCTTAGAAGCTGTCGCCAGGCACGCGAACCCAGCCCTCCATCAGCACGCGAGCACTGCGGCTCATGATTGCCTTGGTCACTGTCCACTCGCCGTTTACCTGGCGGGCTTCGGCGCCCACCCGCAGCGTGCCCGAAGGATGGCCGAAACGAACGGCGCTGCGCTCGCCCCCGCCCGCGGCCAGGTTGACCAGCGTACCGGGAATGGCCGCCGCCGTACCGATCGCCACCGCCGCAGTGCCCATCATGGCATGGTGCAGCTTGCCCATCGACAAGGCACGTACCAACAGGTCGATCTCGCCTGCCAGTACCGCCTTGCCACTGGACGCCGTGTAGGTGCTGGGTGGTGCGACGAAGGCCACTTTCGGTGTGTGCTGACGCCCGGCAGCCTGGTCGACATGGTCGATCAGGCCCATACGCACGGCACCATGGGCACGGATGGCCTCGAAGCGCAGCAGCGCTTGCGGGTCACCGTTGATGGCGTCCTGCAACTCCGTACCGGTGTAGCCGATATCGGCAGCATTGACGAAAATGGTCGGGATGCCGGCATTGATCAAGGTGGCCTTGAAGGTGCCGACACCCGGCACCTCAAGGTCGTCAACCAGCTTGCCGGTCGGGAACATGGCACCGCCGGCACCGTCCTCGTCCGCAGCCGGGTCAAGGAACTCCAACTGCACTTCCGCTGCCGGGAACGTTACCCCATCCAGCTCGAAGTCACCGGTTTCCTGCACTTCACCTTCAGTGACCGGCACGTGGGCAATGATGGTCTTGCCGATGTTCGCCTGCCAGATCCGCACGGTGGCCACGCCGTTGCGTGGAATGCGCGCGCTGTCGACCAGGCCGCTACTGATGGCGAACGACCCGACCGCAGCAGAGAGGTTGCCGCAGTTGCCGCTCCAGTCGACAAAGGCCTTGTCGATGCTGACCTGGCCGAACAGGTAATCGACATCATGGCCCGGCTTGATGCTGGGCGACAGGATGACGGTCTTGCTGGTGCTGGAGGTCGCGCCGCCCATACCGTCGATCTGCTTGCCGTAAGGGTCGGGGCTGCCG
The DNA here is from genome assembly GCF_043106615.1 of Pseudomonas sp. CJQ_9. Lineage (NCBI taxonomy): Bacteria > Pseudomonadati > Pseudomonadota > Gammaproteobacteria > Pseudomonadales > Pseudomonadaceae > Pseudomonas > Pseudomonas sp. CJQ_9. The sequence goes on from NZ_JBICMS010000069.1 coordinate 153,997, forward strand.
ATAACCCGCAGCAATAGCGCGTCGCGGGCAGGGCCTGGGACCTGCGCCGGCTCGGGCAGGTCTTGCAGGCGGAAGAACACGCCTTTGCTGGTGCCGCCACGGATGTAGGTGGCGGGTATTCTTGTTTGCGGTACATGAGCCATTGCTTTGCTGTCCTGTCTGATAGGCATGAGGCCCTCGGGCTTGCTTTGCAGCCCATCGCCGGCAAGCCAGCTCCCACAGGGACCGTGCTGCCATCGAGATTGCGCGACTCCTGTGGGCGCTGGCTCGCCGGCGATGGGCCGCAACGCGGCCCCTGCTCTTGGGGTTAGGCGGTAGCTTCGAGGAAGTCCTGGGCGAAGCGCTGCAGCACCCCGCCCGCTTCGTAGATCGAAACTTCCTCGGCCGTGTCCAGGCGGCAGGTCACCGGCACATCGATGCGCTCGCCGCTGGCCCGGGTAATCACCAGGGTCAGCGTAGCGCGCGGCGTACGCGCACCCAGCACGTCATAGGTTTCGCTACCGTCCAGCCCCAAGGTCTTGCGGTCGGTACCGGGTTTGAACTCCAACGGCAGCACGCCCATGCCTACCAGGTTGGTGCGGTGAATGCGCTCGAAACCTTCTGCGACAATGGCCTCGACACCGGCCAGGCGCACGCCCTTGGCCGCCCAGTCACGCGACGAGCCCTGGCCGTAATCGGCACCGGCCACGATAATCAGCGGCTGCTTGCGCTGCATGTAGGTCTCGATCGCCTCCCACATGCGGGTCACCCGGCCTTCCGGTTCAATGCGCGCCAGCGAGCCTTGCCTCACGCTGCCGTCTGCGTTGCGCACCATTTCGTTGAACAGCTTGGGGTTGGCAAAGGTCGCGCGCTGGGCGGTCAGGTGGTCACCGCGGTGGGTGGCGTAAGAGTTGAAGTCTTCTTCTGGCAGGCCCATTTTCGCCAGGTACTCGCCCGCAGCACTGTCGAGCATGATCGCGTTGGATGGCGACAGGTGGTCGGTGGTGATGTTGTCCGGCAGCACCGCCAGCGGCCGCATGCCACGCAGGGTACGCTCACCGGCCAGGGCGCCTTCCCAGTACGGCGGCCGGCGAATATAGGTGCTCATGGGTCGCCACTCATACAACGGTGCCACTTTCGGCCCGCGGTCTTCCTCGATGGCGAACATAGGGATGTACACCTTGCGGAACTGCTCCGGCTTGACCGCCGCACGCACCACGGCGTCGATCTCTTCATCACTGGGCCAGATGTCCTTGAGGCGGATTTCCTGGCCATCGACCACGCCCAGCACGTCCTTCTCGATGTCAAAGCGAATGGTGCCCGCAATCGCATAGGCGACCACCAAGGGTGGCGAGGCCAGGAAGGCTTGCTTGGCATACGGGTGGATACGCCCGTCGAAGTTGCGGTTGCCCGACAGCACGGCGGTGGCGTACAGGTCACGGTCGATGATTTCCTGCTGGATCACCGGGTCCAGGGCACCAGACATGCCGTTGCAGGTCGTACAGGCGAAGGCGACGATGCCAAAGCCCAGTTGCTCCAGTTCCTTCTCCAGGCCAGCCTCTTCCAGGTACAGCTGCACCGCCTTGGAGCCCGGGGCCAGCGATGACTTGACCCACGGCTTGCGGGTAAGGCCCAGCCTGTTGGCGTTGCGTGCAATCAGGCCTGCGGCGATCACGTTGCGCGGGTTGCTGGTATTGGTACAGCTGGTGATGGCGGCAATGATCACCGCACCATCAGGCATCTGCCCTGGCACTTGCTGCCAGCTGCCGGCAATGCCTTTGGCCGCCAGCTCGCTGGTGGCCACGCGGGCATGCGGGTTGGACGGGCCGGCCATGTTGCGTACCACGCTCGACAAGTCGAAGCTCAGGGTACGCTCGTATACTGCGCCGGCCAGGCTGTCGGCCCAGAGGCCGGCGACCTTGGCGTAGGTTTCCACCCGTTTGACCTGCTGTTCTTCACGGCCGGTCAGGCGCAGGTAATCGATGGTCTGCTGGTCAATGGCGAACATGGCCGCCGTGGCGCCGTACTCCGGGGCCATGTTGGAGATGGTCGCGCGGTCCCCCAGGGTCAGGGCGCGCGCACCTTCACCGTGGAACTCCAGGTAGGCGCCGACCACTTTCTGCTTGCGCAGGAACTCGGTCAGGGCCAGCACCAGGTCGGTGGCGGTGAGGTTCGGCGCCAGCTTGCCGGTCAACTCGACGCCGACGATTTCCGGCAGGCGCATCCACGATGCTCGGCCAAGCATCACGTTTTCCGCTTCCAGGCCACCCACGCCAATGGCGATCACGCCCAGGGCATCGACGTGCGGGGTGTGGCTGTCAGTGCCCACGCAGGTATCCGGGTAGGCGATGCCATGGTCGGTGTGCACCACCGGCGACATCTTCTCCAGGTTGATCTGGTGCATGATGCCGTTACCCGGCTGGATCACGTCGACATTCTTGAACGCTTTCTTGGTCCAATTGATGAAATGGAAGCGGTCCTCGTTACGTCGGTCTTCGATGGCGCGGTTCTTGTCGAACGCTTGCGGGTCATAGCCGCCGCACTCGACAGCCAGCGAGTGGTCGACGATCAGTTGTACCGGCACCACCGGGTTGACCTGGGCCGGGTCGCCGCCCTTGTCGGCGATGGCGTCACGCAGGCCGGCGAGGTCGACCAGCGCGGTCTGGCCGAGGATGTCATGGCACACCACGCGCGCCGGGAACCACGGGAAATCGAGGTCGCGCTTGCGCTCGATCAGTTGGCTCAGCGAGGCGTCGAGGGTGGCCGGGTCGCAGCGACGCACCAGGTTTTCGGCGAGAACGCGCGAGGTGTACGGCAGGCCGTCGTAGGCGCCGGGCTTGATCGCCTCGACCGCCGCGCGCGCATCGAAGTAGTCCAGGTCGGTGCCTGGCAGGGGCTTGCGGTATGCAGTATTCATATCGTTATCAGGCTCGGTCACGGTATTCGGTATACAGATCTGGCCAATGGGGTGCTGCGCAGTCCCTGTGGGAGCGGCCTTGTGTCGCGATTGGGCTGCACAGCAGCCCTGGCGATCTATGCCTCAGCGCTGCTCGATCGGCACGAACTGACGCTGCTCGACGCCGACATACTCGGCGCTCGGGCGGATGATGCGGTTGTTGGCGCGCTGCTCGAACACGTGCGCCGCCCAGCCAGTCAGGCGCGAACAGACGAAAATCGGGGTGAACAGCTTGGTCGGAATACCCATGAAGTGGTAAGCCGAAGCATGGTAGAAATCGGCATTGGGGAACAGGCGTTTCTGCTCCCACATGGTCTTGTCGATGGCCTCGGAAACCGGGTACAGCACTTTGTCGCCCACCTCATCGGCCAATTGTTTCGACCAACCCTTGATCACCTCGTTGCGCGGGTCGGACTCTTTGTAGATGGCATGCCCGAAGCCCATGATCTTGTCTTTGCGCTCGAGCATGCGCAGCAGCTCGGCAGTGGCTTCCTGCGGGCTCTGGAAGCGCTCTATCAGCTCCATGGCAGCCTCGTTGGCGCCCCCGTGCAGCGGGCCGCGCAACGTGCCGATGGCTGCGGTAACGCAGGAATACAGGTCGGACAGGGTCGAAGCGCACACCCGGGCCGTGAAGGTCGAGGCGTTGAACTCGTGCTCGGCGTAGAGGATCAGCGACACGTTCATGACCTTGACGTGCAGCTCGCTGGGCTTCTTGCCGTGCAGCAGGTGCAGGAAGTGGCCGCCCAGGGTGTCTTCGTCGCTGCTGCAGTCGATGCGCACGCCATGGTGGGTGAAGCGGTACCAGTAGCACATCACCGCCGGGAACAGGGCCAACAGCCGGTCGGTCTTGTCGCGCTGGGCTTCGAAGGTGAGCTCGGGCTCGAGGGTACCGAGCACCGAACAACCGGTGCGCATCACGTCCATGGGGTGGGCGTCGCGGGGAATGCGCTCGAGCACTTCCTTGAGTGCCGGTGGCAGGTCACGCATGCCCTTGAGCTTGTGTTTGTAGTCGGCCAGTTCAGCCTGGGAGGGCAGCTCGCCGTACAGCAGCAGGTAGGCGACTTCTTCGAATTCGGCACCAGCGGCCAGGTCACGCACATCGTAACCGCGGTAGGTCAGACCGGCACCGGCCTGGCCCACGGTGGACAGTGCAGTCTGGCCGGCGACCTGGCCGCGCAGGCCTGCGCCACTGAGTACTTTTGCTTCGGCCATGGTGTTTCTCCTTTCTTGAACTTGTTATGGAAATCTGGCTGGCTAATCGGGTTTGCCTGTACCCGCCTTTTCGCGGGCAACCCCGCTGCCATGCGGGGCTGGTGTTGTCACTGGCTCAGCCCTTCTTCTGGGCAAACAACGCATCGAGGCTCTGCTCGAAGGCGTGGTAGCCAATGGCATCGTAAAGCTCCATGCGCGTCTGCATGGTATCGATCACGTTCTTCTGGGTGCCGTCGCGGCGCAGCGCGGTGTAGACATTTTCGGCGGCCTTGTTCATGGCGCGGAACGCCGACAGCGGGTACAGCACCAGCGAAACATCGACCGCCGCCAGCTCTTCGGTGGTGAACAGCGGGGTGGCGCCAAACTCGGTGATGTTGGCCAGGATGGGTGCCTTCACCCGGTCAGCGAAGGCCTTGTACATCTGCAGCTCTGTGATCGCTTCCGGGAAGATCATGTCGGCACCCGCCTCGATGCACGCTGCGGCGCGGTCCAGGGCAGCGTTCAAGCCTTCGACGGCCAGGGCGTCGGTACGTGCCATGATCACGAAGCTGTCGTCGCTACGGGCATCGACGGCCGCCTTGATGCGGTCGACCATTTCCTGCTGGCTGACGATTTCCTTGTTCGGCCGGTGGCCGCAACGCTTGGCGCCAACCTGGTCCTCGATATGGATCGCCGCCGCACCGAACTTGCTCATCGAGCGCACGGTGCGCGCCACGTTGAAGGCCGAGGCACCGAAGCCTGTATCGACATCCACCAGCAGCGGCAGGTCGCACACATCGGTGATACGGCGCACGTCGGTGAGCACATCGTCCAGGCCAGTGATACCCAGGTCCGGCAGGCCCAGGGAGCCTGCGGCAACGCCGCCACCGGACAGATAGATGGCCTTGAAACCGGCGCGCTTGGCCAGCAAGGCATGGTTGGCATTGATGGCGCCAACCACCTGCAGGGGGCGTTCAGCGGCGACAGCATCGCGAAAACGCTGACCGGGTGTGCTGTTCACAGTCATTTCTCACCTCGTGGGTTATTGTTGTGGGCGTCCAGATAGTGACGCTCGATATTGCGCTTGGACGCACCGATGTGACGGCGCATCAGAAGTTCGGCCAGTTCGCCGTCACGTTCGGCGATGGCATCGAGAATGCGGTGGTGTTCGGCAAAGGCCTGGCGCGGCCGGTTGGGCGTGGCCGAGAACTGGATACGGTACATCCGCACCAGCTGGTACAGCTCGCCGCACAGCATCTTGACCAACGTCTGGTTACCGCTGCCCTGGATGATGCGGTAATGGAAGTCGTAGTCGCCCTCCTGCTGGTAGTAACCCAGGCCAGCCTGGAACGCGGCATCCCGCTCATGGGTATCGAGCACCCGGCGCAGCTCGTCGATATCGGCCTGGCTCATGCGTTCAGCGGCCAGGCGGCAGGCCATGCCTTCCAGGGACTCACGAATCTCGTAGAGCTCTATCAGTTCGGCATGGTTGAGCGACACCACCCGTGCGCCTACATGAGGCACCCGCACCAGCAGGCGCTGGCCTTCCAGGCGGTGGATGGCCTCGCGCAGCGGCCCGCGGCTGATGCCATAGGTGCGTGCCAGCTCTGGCTCGGAGATCTTGCTGCCAGGGGCAATTTCCCCTTTGACGATGGCCGCCTGGATACGCCGGAAGACGTTTTCAGACAAGGTTTCCGAATCGTCTGCCAGCATCGGGCCAGGGGTGGAAAGGTCTTGCATATTGTCGACACCTTGATGAATCTCTTCGCCAGAAGTTAATCATTGAAGCCAATCAAGTCAAAGACAAAATCAATATTGTCGACAATCGTCTAAGAACGAACTTACGCCAGCCAAGCGCTGTCAGATCGCGCACCGCTGGCGTCAATACGTCGTCGTGATAGAATGCCGCGCCTCCGATGGGGTATGGATAGCCTGTCTGTCATGCATTCATGCTTGTTGACAGATGAACGAGGAAGCTTGCGCAGTAGTTGCCAGTCACCTTGACCTGAACCTTGCCTAGAACCTTGCACTGCATCGCGCCAGGATTATGAGACTCACACCCGTTTTATTGCTGCTCTGCCTCACCCTGCTGCCGGCCATTGGCCAGGCGGCCGGCAAGACCGTGTACGGTCTCAATGAATACGCACGCCTGGGCGACCTGGACCTGGAAGTGGCGGCCAAACTCGATACCGGCGCCAAAACTGCCTCGCTCAGCGCCCGCGACATCAAGCGCTTCAAGCGCAATGGCGAAAGCTGGGTGCGCTTCTACCTGGCCATCGATGCCGCCCACTCGCACCCGATCGAACGGCCTCTTGCCCGCGTCAGCAAAATCAAGCGCCGAGCAGGCGACTATGATGCTGAATCGGGCAAGGCCTACACCGCCCGCCCGGTCATCGAACTCGAAATCTGCATGGGCCAGGCCTTGCGCACCATCGAAGTCAACCTCACCGACCGCAGCGCCTTCCAGTTCCCGCTGCTGATCGGCTCCGAGGCGCTCAAGCACTTCGACGCGCTGGTCGACCCAAGCCTTAAATACGCGGCCGGCAAACCTGCCTGTGCCACCGACGCTCCCAAAGCAGAGTAATCCCGATGCGCTCTCTTACCCTCCATCTGAAAGTCCTGATCACCGTACTGGTGTTGTTGGGCGTGGCAGTCACGGCTTATCAGATCTTCTTCCTCGGCATCCCGGTGACCGAGGATGAAACCGACGACCTATGGAACATCGACGCCAAGGTCGAGTTCGTGGCCAGCACCAAGGACCCGGTCAAGGTGCAGATGTTCGTGCCGCCACTGAACCGCGACTACGTCAGCCTCAACGAGAGCTTCATCTCCAACAACTACGGGGTCAGCGTCAACCGTGCCGATGGCAACCGCAAGGTCACCTGGTCGGCCCGTCGCGCCAGCGGCAACCAGACGCTGTACTACCGCCTGGTGCTGACCAAGCGCTACAGCAACGAAAAAACCGCGGTGAAAGGCCCGACCTTCCGTGACAGCCTGGCCATCGACGGCCCCGAAAAAATCGCCGCCGAGGCGCTGATGGCGCCCATCCGCCAGCATTCAGCCGATGTCGAGACGTTCGTCAGCGAGACCATCAAGCGGGTCAACAACCTCAACGATGACAACGTCAAGCTGCTGCTGGCCGGCGATACCTCACCGATGAAAAAGGCCCAGGTGATCGACCTGCTGCTGTCGATTGCCCACGTACCGATGGAAAAGGTGCACACCATCCGCCTGGTGGCCGATACCCCGCAAACCCCCGAGCTGTGGCTGCGCAGCTACAACGGTAACGACTGGCTGTACTTCAACCCGGACACGGGCGAGCAGGGCCTGCCCAGCGACCGCCTGCTGTGGTGGACCGGTGACGACAACCTGATCACCGTCGATGGCGGCAAGAAGGCCAACGTCACGTTCAGCATGAACAACAGTGAAATGAATGCCATTCGCCTGGCCAAGCTGACTGACGAGAACACCGACGCCGACTTCCTCGAATATTCGCTATACGGCCTGCCCCTGCAAACCCAGCAGACCTTCATGATCATGGTCATGATCCCGATCGGTGTGCTGGTGATCCTGGTGCTGCGCAACCTGATCGGTATCCAGACCCTGGGCACCTTCACCCCGGTGCTGATCGCCCTGGCCTTCCGCGAAACCCAGCTGGGCTTCGGTATCGTGTTGTTCACGGTCATCACGGCATTGGGCCTGTCACTGCGTTCGTACCTGGAACACCTGAAACTGCAGATGCTGCCGCGGCTGTCCGTGGTGCTGACCTTCGTCGTGGTGCTGATCGCGGCGATCAGCCTGTTCAGCCACAAGCTGGGTCTTGAACGCGGGCTGTCGGTGGCCCTGTTCCCGATGGTGATCCTGACCATGACCATCGAACGCCTGTCGATCACCTGGGAAGAGCGTGGCGGCGGCCATGCCATGAAAGTGGCCATCGGCACCCTGTTTGCCGCATCGCTGGCACACCTGCTGATGATGGTGCCAGAGCTGGTGTATTTCGTGTTCACCTTCCCGGCCGTGCTGCTGATCCTGGTCGGCTTCATGCTGGCGATGGGCCGTTATCGCGGCTACCGTCTGACCGAGCTGATGCGCTTCAAGGCATTCGTGAAAAAGGCAGACGTGTGATGTTTGGCCTGATCAAGACGTGGAAAGCCCTGGAGGCCCGGGGCATCATGGGCATCAACCGGCGTAACGCTGACTATGTGCTGAAGTACAACAAGCGCAGCCTGTACCCGATTGTCGACGACAAGATCATCACCAAGGAGCGTGCCCTCGCGGCAGGTATCCACGTGCCGGAAATGTACGGCGTCATCGAGACAGAGAAGCAGATCGACAAGCTTCACGAGATCATCGGCGGCCGCAACGACTTCGTCATCAAGCCGGCACAAGGTGCCGGCGGTGACGGCATCCTGGTGATCGCCGACCGCTTTGAGGACCGCTACCGCACCGTTTCCGGCAAGATCATGAGCCACGAGGAAATCGAGCACCAGGTCTCGAGCATCCTCACCGGCCTGTACTCGCTGGGCGGGCACCGTGACCGGGCGCTGATCGAATACCGGGTCACACCCGACCAGATCTTCAAGAGCATCAGCTATGAAGGCGTGCCCGACATCCGCATCATCGTGCTGATGGGCTACCCGGTCATGGCCATGCTGCGCCTGCCCACCCGGCAGTCCGGCGGCAAGGCCAACCTGCACCAGGGCGCCATCGGTGTGGGGGTCGACCTGGCTACCGGCGTGACCCTGCGCGGCACCTGGCTGAACAACATCATCAGCAAGCACCCAGACACCACCAACGCGGTAGACGGCGTGCAACTGCCGAACTGGGACGGCTTCATGAAGCTGGCCGCCGGGTGCTACGAGCTGTGCGGGCTGGGCTATATCGGCGTGGACATGGTCCTGGACCAGGACAAAGGCCCGCTGATTCTGGAGCTTAACGCCCGCCCAGGGTTGAACATCCAGATCGCCAACGACTGCGGGCTGACCCAGCGCACCCATGCCATCGAAGCGCACATCGAAGCACTGGCAAAGGACGGCCTGACGGAGGACGTCGAGCAGCGGGTGAAGGTGTCGCAGGGCTTGTTTGGGCACGTACACCCGGGCTGACATCGCCGGGGCGGCTGCCACAAGGGGTAGGTAATCTCCTGGGGCAGCCGCCTTGCGTCGCGACCAGCCCCAGGCGCCAAACACACGGTTGAATGTCGCGCCCAGCGCTAGGCGCTGCTCCCGCACAGGTCTACAATCGCCCTCCTCGCTTTTACATCGCCGTCCATACTGATGCCGACCTGTACGCTCCACCCCCTGCCCTACCAACCCGACCCAGCCGCCTATTTCGCCCGCCTGCGCCAGGCGCCCGGCGCGATCCTGCTCGACAGCGCCCGCCCTGGCGCCGAGCGTGGGCGCTTCGATCTGCTCAGTGCCTGGCCGCTGCAACAACTGCAAGCCGAACCCGCAGAGCATGGCCGCGCGTTTCTCGCCCGCCTGCGCGAGGGCCTGGCGCGCCTGGGCAGTGCCGATTTGCCCAGCGGCGTAGAGCTGCCTTTCGCCGGCGGCCTGATCGGCTACCTGAGCTATGACTTCGGCCGCCGCCTTGAACACCTGCCAAGCAGCGCCGTGGATGACCTCGGCCTGCCCGACGCGCAACTGGGCCTGTATGCCTGGGCGCTGGTCAGCGACCACCAGTGCGGTACCAGCCAGCTGGTGTTTCACCCAAGCCTGGCGCAGCACGAGCGCGAACGCCTGATCAGCCTCTTCGCCGGCAGCGAGCACACGCCTGATGGCGACTTTCAGCTGCTAGCACCCATGGCCGGCGACTTGCAGCCTGCGCAATACCAGGCCGCCTTCGACCAGGTGCAGCGCTATATCCAGGCCGGTGACTGTTACCAGATCAACCTTACCCAACGCTTTCGCGCGCCGTGCAAGGGCGACCCGTGGCAGGCCTACAAGGCACTGCGCCAGGCCTGCCCGACGCCCTTTTCGGGCTATCAGCAGTTGGCCGACGGCAGCGCCCTGCTTAGCTTTTCACCCGAGCGCTTCATTCGCGTCAGCCAACGCCAGGTTGAAACCCGCCCGATCAAGGGCACCCGCCCACGCGCCAGCGACCCAGGCGAAGACCAGCGCAATGCTCAGGCGCTGTTACACAGCCCCAAGGACCGCTCGGAAAACCTGATGATCGTCGACCTGCTGCGCAACGACCTGGGGCGTACCTGCGAGGTGGGTTCGGTGAAAGTGCCGGAGCTGTTCAGCCTAGAAAGCTACCCCAACGTGCACCACCTGGTCAGTAGCATTACCGGCCGCTTGGCCAGCGGCAAGGACGCGCTGGACCTGATCGCCGACAGCTTCCCTGGCGGCTCGATTACTGGCGCGCCGAAGATCCGCGCCATGCAGATCATCGACGAGCTGGAGCCCACGCGGCGGGCACTGTACTGCGGCTCCCTGCTGTATGTGGACGTGCGCGGCGAAATGGACAGCTCGATCGCCATTCGCAGCCTGCTGGTCAAGGATGGCCAGGTCAGCTGCTGGGGTGGCGGCGCAGTGGTGGCCGATTCCGAGTGGCAGGCTGAGTACGAAGAGTCGATTGCCAAGGTGCGGGTGTTGCTGCAGACACTGCAAGGCCTGTGAGCGCCAGCCCGTCCAGACCCTGTTTTTTTGTTACCATCACCCCCACTACGAGCGCACAGCGCCACAGCCAAGACGGAAACTGCCTGATGAGCCAACCCTTCGACGTCGCCGCCCTGGCCGCGACCTATGCCAACAAATCCCCGCAAGACATCCTCAAGCTTGCCTTCGAGCACTTCGGCGACGACCTGTGGGTTTCCTTCAGCGGCGCCGAGGACGTGGTGCTGGTCGACATGGCCTGGAAGCTTAACAAGCAGGTCAAGGTATTCAGCCTCGACACAGGCCGCCTGCACCCGGAAACGTACCGGTTCATCGACCAGGTGCGCGAGCAGTATGGCCTGCCGATCGAAATCCTCAGCCCGGACCGCGCCCAGCTTGACCCCTTCGTCAAGGAAAAGGGCCTGTTCAGTTTCTACAAGGACGGCCATGGCGAGTGCTGCGGCATCCGCAAGATCGAGCCATTGCGGCGCAAGCTGGCGACTGTCAGCGCCTGGGCCACTGGCCAGCGCCGCGACCAGAGCCCTGGCACTCGCAGCCAGGTGGCAGCGCTGGAAATCGACAGCGCCTTCTCCACGCCCGAGCGCACGCTGTACAAGTTCAACCCGCTGGCGCAGATGAGCAGCGCAGAAGTGTGGGGTTATATCCGCATGCTGGAGCTGCCGTACAACAGCCTGCATGAACGTGGCTTCATCAGCATCGGCTGCGAGCCCTGCACGCGCCCGGTGCTGCCGAACCAGCATGAACGTGAAGGGCGTTGGTGGTGGGAAGAGTCCACCCAGAAGGAGTGCGGGTTGCACGCTGGCAACCTGATCAGCAAGGCTTGAATCCCTAACGCCGCTGTAGAACCGGGGGCGCACAGCCCCCGGTGTTCGCGTTTCAGTGCACGGGCAGTTCGACCCCTTCGAACAGCGCTTCCAGCTCCTGCTTGTTGTGGCACTGGATTGCCTTGGCCATCACCTCGCGGGTCAGGTGCGGCGCGAACTTCTCGATGAAGTCACACATGAAGCCGCGCAGGAAGGTGCCACGGCGGAAACCGATTTTGGTGATGCTGGCCTCGAACAGCTCGCTGGCATCGAGTGCCACCAGGTCGCTGTCGAGCTTGGCGTCCACTGCCATGCCGGCAACGATGCCCACGCCAAGCCCCAGGCGCACATAGGTCTTGATCACGTCGGCGTCGGCGGCAGTGAACACTACCTTCGGCGTAAGGCCGCGGTGGTTGAAAGCTTCATCCAGCTTCGAGCGCCCGGTGAAACCGAACACATAGGTCACGATCGGGTATTCGGCTACGGCCTCCAACGTCAGCTTGGGCAGCTTGGCCAGTGGGTGACCTTGCGGCACGACCACACAGCGGTTCCACTTGTAGCATGGCATCATGATCAGGTCGCCGAACAGTTCCAGCGCCTCGGTGGCGATGGCAAAGTCGACCGTACCGTCTGCGGCCATTTCGGCAATCTGCATCGGTGAGCCTTGATGCATGTGCAGGGACACTTCCGGGTATTGCTTGATGAAGCTGCTGATCACCGGCGGTAACGCGTAGCGCGCCTGGGTATGGGTGGTGGCGATGGACAGCGTGCCCTTTTTCTCGTTGGAGAATTCCTGGGCGATCTGCTTGATGCTCTCGACCTTGCGCAGAATTTCGCCGGCGGTATTGATGATGCGCTCACCCGCCGGGGTCACGCGGGTCAGGTGTTTGCCACTGCGCGCGAATACTTCAACACCCAACTCGTCTTCCAGCAGGCGGATCTGCTTGCTGATACCCGGCTGGGAGGTATACAGGCTCTGCGCCGTCGCGGAGACATTGAGGTCATGATGCGCCACTTCCCAGATGTAGCGCAGTTGTTGAAGCTTCATAGATTTCCCTCGGTTCAGCGATGAGTCAGCGGCAGCAAGCAGCGACGATATATAACTATATTAGTGGTTCCGGAAATAAATCTAGAACAATTTTGTTACATGCTGCGGATTTGCCCTACAGCCACTCTCACGTTTTCCTACGCCCCAAATGCTGCGCCAACGGCACCATGTAGACCGGGACCGGCGACAGTTGCAGCAGCCGCACCGCCGTGCGGCCGATTGGCACATCCACCCCGGCACCGGCACTGTGGCTACCAAAAATCAGCAGGTCGACACTCAGCCGTTGCGCCTGATCCAGAATGACCTGCGCCGGGTCGCCCTGGCGAACCCGTACGGCCTTGATGACGGCAAGGTCGGCCTCCTCGCCCAGCTCATCGCGAAAGCTCTCCAGCACGCGCTGCTCTATATTGGCCATTACTGTATTCACCCCCTGGCTGTGCAACTGGTCGAGCGTTTGCTCGTCGAGGTAGCTTTGCAGGAGAGATTCAGCGAACTGGCCCATGGGCTCGACCGCATGGATCACGTACAACTCAGCCCCGAATGTCCGCGCCAGCGCCAGCGCATGTTGCATGACAAACGGGGCATAGACACTGAGGTCGGTGGCGTACAGCATGGAGCGGATCATTCGACCTCCTGGACTGCCGCTGCGGCAGATCAAGCTTCAGCTTAGCAGCGCGGCAGAGGCACGCTTCGCCGTCCGGCGCGCTGCACGGGTGAGCTGTACCGGGCTGGGAATACACCCCGGAAACGCTCACAGCCGGCCTTGGTGCCGGTCGATGAACAACAGCGCCTGGTACAGCATTTCCATGCGCGGCAAGCGGCAGCCAGCAGCCCGCGCCTGCGCCAGCGGCTCGGCATAAATGGCCTGTAACTCCAATGGGCGCTTGTGTGCATGGTCGTGGTACATGCTGGGCCAGTACTCAGGCATGCGCTCGGTGACCTGGAACAGGTGTTGGGCGTAGCCTTCCGGCAGCACATGGCCGCATGCTGCGGCACCTTGCACAACTTCTGCCATCAGCGACAGGACCAGTTCACGGCTGGCGGCGTTGCCCATCAATGCAGTGGTGCTGGCACCCAGCAATACCGAGAGGCCGTTATAAGGCACGTTCCACACCAGCTTCTGCCAGCGCGCCAGCGCCAGATTCGGCATGGCGTGCGAGTCGATGCCCGCCGCCTGGAACAAGCCTGTGCCCTCACTGACCAGCGCCGTACCACCATCGCTGGCAGGCCCGCTGTGATAACCCAGGTTTACGGTACCCAAGGCCTGATGCCGGATCACCCCTGGCCCCTGCCGGTTGACACAGATGAAACACAGCCCGCCCAGCAGGTGCATGTCGCGGCGCAGTGCCGGGCGCAGCTGCTCCTCGACCCCCAGGCCGTTCTGCAACAGCACCACTTTGGCACCCGGTGCGGCAGCCTGGACAATCAACGGGGCCAGGTGGTCGTTGCTGGTAGCCTTGGCCCCGATCAACAACCAGTCACAGGGCGGCATATCGGCGGCCCTGGCATAGGCTTGCACCTTCATTTGCAGGGTGCCGTGCTCGGCACTGTCCAGGCTCAGGCCATGCTCACATACCGTCGGGTACTCGCTACGCAGCAGAAAATGCACATCGAAACCGGCCTTGGCCAGCATCAACCCATAGAAGCCGCCAATGGCGCCACTGCCAATGATGCCAATACGTAGTGCGCGCGAATGCATGCCAATCTCCAGCTAACAGGTAGGCGTTCTTTTTACACCGGTTGGGCAACGCTGGGCAGGCCATTCGCGCTTGAACCCTTGGTACAGGTAAAAACCCCACAATGACTGGGCTCAGCCCATTGTCCCGCCCCTTGTAACGCGCTAAGGTTCGGCTCCCCGTTGCGATTATTCTTGCTGCTGGGCCGCACGGGGATTGTTGGCGGCCGGCACCCGTGACCTGACGAGTAACACGATGGCTGATTTACCGATCGATGACTTGAACGTTGCCTCCAACGAGACCCTGATCACCCCTGATCAGCTCAAGAAGGAAATACCCCTCAGCGCCAAGGCCCTGCAGACCGTGACTGCCGGCCGTGAAGTGGTGCGCAATATTCTCGACGGCAAGGACCATCGCCTGTTCGTCGTGGTCGGCCCTTGCTCCATCCACGATATCAAGGCCGCTCACGAATATGCCGAGCGCCTGAAAGTACTGGCGGCAGAGGTGTCCGACACCCTGTACCTGGTCATGCGCGTGTACTTTGAAAAGCCGCGCACCACGGTCGGTTGGAAAGGCCTGATCAACGACCCGTACCTGGATGACTCGTTCAAGATCCAGGACGGCCTGCACATCGGCCGCAAGCTGCTGCTGGACCTGGCAGAAATGGGCCTGCCGACCGCGACCGAAGCGCTGGACCCCATCTCCCCGCAATACCTGCAGGACCTCATCAGCTGGTCGGCGATCGGCGCCCGTACCACCGAATCGCAAACCCACCGCGAAATGGCCTCGGGGCTGTCGTCAGCAGTAGGTTTCAAGAACGGCACCGATGGCGGCCTGACCGTCGCCATCAACGCCCTGCAGTCGGTGTCCAAGCCACATCGCTTCCTGGGTATCAACCAGGAAGGCGGCGTGTCGATCGTCACCACCAAAGGCAACCCTTACGGGCACGTGGTACTGCGCGGCGGTAACGGCAAACCCAACTACGATTCGGTCAGCGTTGCGCTGTGCGAGCAAGACCTTGCCAAGGCCAAGATCAAGGCAAACATCATGGTCGATTGCAGCCACGCCAATTCCAACAAGGACCCGGCCCTGCAACCGCTGGTGATGGAGAACGTCGCCAACCAGATTCTCGAAGGCAACCAGTCGATCATTGGCCTGATGGTCGAAAGCCATCTGAACTGGGGTTGCCAGTCGATTCCGAAGAATCTGGAAGACCTGCAATACGGCGTGTCGGTTACCGATGCCTGCATCGACTGGTCGGCAACCGAAAAAACGCTGCGCAGCATGCATGCCAAGTTGAAAGATGTATTGCCGCAGCGCAAGCGTGGCTGATTGACGCCCTGCTAAGCGAGCGGGCTCACCATGGCCCGCTCCTCATGGCCTGGCTCAGGCCTTGGTGGAGTGCCGCTGCTGGCGCTCCATGTAGCGCTCTACGTATGAACACGACGGTATCACCGTGTAGCCCATCTGCTCGGCATAAGCCAAGGCCTGCTCGGTCAGCGCGGCAGCGATACCACGGCCGCGCAAGGCGTTAGGCACAAATGTGCGGTAGATATCCAGCGTTTGCTTGCCCAGATCCATGTACGTCAGGTAGGCACGATGACCGTCCACGGTGGTCTCGAACTGATGACCGGCCTGGTCATGGTGGATGGTCAACGATTCGCTCATCACTACTCCTCGCAGGTCTTTCAGGTAGACCCTTCCCTTAACCGATGGTGGTTTATCCGGCACAGAATGCTCTACGCCACCTGTTGCCCATACGACCGCTGGACGATTGCAATCGTTCGAGTCTTCTGGCGCTCACAAGATAGTAGGCGCGGCATGCGGATTTACTCAAGGTTTCGGTAGTTAAAAAGGGCCAGGTGCTACCCTCTTCACTTAGTGCCGTGGTCCCCGCAGCCGCCGGATGCTCTAGCCCTTAAGACGCCGAAAGACCGTGTAAGTCACCGGTAGTTCAACAAAAAAGTTGCTCTACTACAATTGCTTGCGATCACGGCAGGTTTTTGTTCACGCCCAGCTCGCACAGCGTGCCGTGGCCACGTCAAGCAACATTTTTTTTGCAGTTCTTGCGCTCAGTCAGTTTACTTACTACAAGTAATGAGTACTATGTACGCCGGCCAGTTTCTCTTTTCCGAGAGATGGCTATTTAATAGAAAGTCCTTGAAGGGGAACACGATGAACAACGTTCTGAAATTCTCTGCTCTGGCTCTGGCCGCAGTTCTGGCTACCGGTTGCAGCAGCGTCTCCAAAGAAACTGAAGCTCGTCTGACTGCGACTGAAGACGCAGCTGCTCGCGCTCAAGCCCGTGCCGATGAAGCCTACCGTAAGGCTGACGACGCACTGGCAGCCGCTCAGAAGGCTCAGCAGACCGCTGACGAAGCCAACGAGCGTGCTCTGCGTATGCTGGACAAAGCCAGCCGCAAGTAATAATCCTCACGGATTGTTAAAAAGCCGACCCACTTGTGGGTCGGCTTTTTTTTGCCTGCTCTTTGCCGGGCGTTGCGACTGTAACGAAAAGGGCCGCACAAAGGCGGGCCTCCCTGTACCGCCAATACCTTACTGCAGTTCTGGGGGAATGCTGGAAACCACCGGTGTGCCTGCCTGGTTTTCGACCGGTACGGCAATTTCTACCGGCATGCCATCTTCTGCAGCCACCACATCACGCACCATGTCCCAGTTCATGCGCAGGTTGTTGGCCAGGTCTTCGCGCTTGAGCAAAGCATTGATGACAGCGGTATGCTTGTCGACTACCGACGGATTGCCCTGGTCATCCAGCGGAGTGTGTGCCTCGAGGTACACCTTGCCGCCACTGATACCAAACTTGTAAGGCTCGTTGATGATGCGCACCGGCGTACCCACCGGCACCAGCTTGGACAGCTCCAGCACGTTGTTGTTGAGCATGCGGAAGCAACCGTGGCTGGTGCGCATGCCGATACCGAACTTCTTGTTCGAACCGTGGATCAGGTAGCCCGGCACGCCCAAGGTGAACTTGAACGGCCCCAGCGGGTTGTCCGGGCCCGCCGGCACCACCGCAGGCAGGATATCGCCGTCTGCGGCATGCTCCTTGCGGATGGATGCGGGCGGGGTCCAGGTCGGGTTCGGCGTCTTGGCGATGATCTTGGTGTTGGCGATCGGCGAACCCCAGCCTTCACGACCGATACCGAGCGGGAAGGTGTACACCACGTTTTGACCTTTCGGGTAGTAGTACAACCGGTACTCGGCCAGGTTGATGACCACGCCTTCGCGCGGGCCCGGTGGCAGGATGTAGCGGGTGGGCAGGATGATCTCGGTGCCGGCGCCCGGCAACCACGGGTCCACGCCCGGGTTGGCAGCGATCATTTCCAGGTAGCCGAGGTCGTTGGCGGTGCCGATATCGGCGAAGGTGTCCTCGTACTTGGCCTTGATCACATGCACCTGGCCGACGATGTCATCACCAGGAGGTGGCAGTGGCAGCTCCAGCGCAGCAGCGGGGCCTGCTACCAGCAGGGCGGCCAGGGACAGGCTACGGGTGACGGCAGGAAAGCGCGGCAACATCCGGTAAATCCTTCGAAAGGTGGGTCAAGAGAATCGATTGTACACCTGCACTGGTGCCAGCGGGAGGCATTGCTGAGCGGCAAGCGTTTCAGATGATGAAAGGTGCGGGTCGTTCAGCTGCCGTGCAGCTCAGGCCATACCGGGCGCATGCCACGCCGCTGGGCATCGAGGATGGCCCGGCACAGCTCGCACAGGCGGCCATCGCGATAGATCGAGCGCGGCACCCCCGACCAGCGCGGCTGCGCAGGCAGCAGCCCACCGCACAAGGTACGGTCTACCGGCACACCCAGCTCGAGCTGCCGGGCCACCAGGTGCACGCGGACCTCTTGGCAGGCAAACAGGTCAAGCTGCTCATCGGGCTCGATCAATTGGTAGGCGTATAGGGACCAGGCGGGGCGCGGCATCGGTGGCACTCGAAACGGGGGGCGCAACATTAGCCGAAAGCTGCCCCCGTTTAAAGCATCACAGCAACGGTTTTATCGCCGGCCAGGCATTTTCCAGCAAGCGCTGCTGGGCACCCTGGGCCGGATGAATGCCATCAGCCTGCATCAACGCTGGCACACCCCCTACCCCTTCAAGGAAAAACGGCACCAGCGAAACCTTTTTTTCCTTTGCCAACTGCTCATACACCTTGGCAAACGCACCTGTGTAGCGCGAGCCGTAATTGGGCGGCAGGCGCATCCCCAGCAGCACCACTTTGGCGCCAGCCTGTCGCGAGCGCTCGATCATCGAAGCAAGATTTTGTTGCAATTGCGCAGGCGGCTGCCCGCGCAGGCCATCGTTGCCGCCCAGTTCCAGCACCACCACGCTGGGCTTATGCGCTGCAAGCAGCGCGGGCAAGCGCGCCTGGCCACCTGCACTGGTGTCGCCACTGATCGACGCATTGACCACCTTGGCGTCGAAACCTTCCTTCTCCAGCCGGGTCTGCAACAGAGAGACCCACCCCTGGCGGCTATCCAGGCCAAAACCGGCGCTGATACTATCGCCAACCACCAGCAACGTTCCCGCCGCCGCGCTCTGGGCCAGGCAATACAGGGCCAGACCGGCACTCAACCACCTTATTCGCATCGGATTCTCCATGGGCCCCAGCATTCTCGTTGCGCAGAACCTTAGCAAAGTGGTCCCCAGTGCGGAAGGTGACCTCGCCATCCTGCACGCCCTGTCCCTCGACCTGGCCCAGGGTGACAGCCTGGCCATCGTTGGCGCCTCGGGCTCGGGCAAGTCGACGCTGCTTGGCCTGCTCGCGGGTCTGGACCAACCCAGCGCTGGCAAGGTAATACTTGCCGGCCACGACCTCGGGCCGCTGGATGAAGACCAGCGCGCCCGGGTGCGCGCCGAACACGTCGGCTTCGTGTTCCAGTCGTTCCAACTGCTGGACAGTCTCAACGCCTTGGAGAATGTCATGCTGCCGCTGGAGCTTGACGGGCGCAACGATGCCCGCGAACAAGCGCGCAACTTGCTTGAAAGGGTCGGCCTTGGCGCGCGCCTCAGCCACACGCCACGCCAGCTGTCAGGGGGCGAGCAACAACGGGTGGCCATCGCCCGCGCCTTCGCCGCGCACCCTGCAGTATTGTTCGCCGATGAACCCACCGGCAACCTGGACAGCCACACCGGCGAACGTATCAGCGACCTGCTGTTCGAGCTGAACCAGGAGCGTGGCACCACGCTGGTGCTGGTTACCCATGACGAACGCCTGGCCCGCCGCTGCCGCCGCCAGATCCGGCTGGACGCAGGCCGCCTGGTGGCAGCGGTGGAGGCCTGATGAAGCACATGCCGCTGTTCCGCCTGTGGGGCCTGGCCCTGCGCCAGTTGCTTCGCGACCTTCGTGCCAGCGAAGTGCGGGTGTTGTTCTTCGCCCTGCTGGTGGCGGTGGCAGCCAGCACCGCCATCGGCTATTTCGGTGCCCGCCTGAACGGCGCCATGCAACTGCGCGCCAGCGAATTCCTCGGCGCCGACCTTGTGTTGCAGGGCAGCGCCCCGGCCCGTGAACAGCAACTCGCGGCCGGCCAGGCGCTGGGCTTGCGCCATGCTCAGGTGGTCGAGTTCACCAGTGTGGTCGGCGGCGATAGCGGTATCCAGCTGTCCAGCGTGAAGGCAGCCGACAGCGCCTACCCCCTGCGTGGGCAACTGCGCAGCGCCGCGGCCCCGTATGGTGCTGAGCGCCCAGGTGGCGGGCCGGCGCCCGGTGAAGCATGGGTGGAACCGCGGCTGTTGGCGGCCTTGGGGCTGTCGATAGGCGACAGCATCGACGTCGGCATGAAAACCCTGCGCATGAGCCGGGTACTGACCTATGAGCCGGACCGAGCCAACAACTTCTACAGCCTCACGCCGCGGGTGATGATCAACCTGGCCGACCTGCAGGCAACCGGGGTGATCCAGCCCGGCAGCCGGGTGACCTACCGCGACCTGTGGCGTGGCGACGGCGAAGCACTGGCGCAGTACCGCCAGGCAATTGAGAAAGACCTGGCCGCCAACCAGCGCCTGCGCGATACCCGCGATGGCAACCAGCAGATCGGTGGCGCCCTGGGCAAGGCAGAACGCTACCTGAACATGGCCAGCCTGGTGGCAGTGTTGCTGGCCGGCGTGGCCGTAGCCTTGTCGGCCAGCCGCTACGCTGCACGGCGCCTGGACGCCAGTGCCCTGCTGCGCTGCCTGGGCCTGTCGCGCCGGCAGGCCCTTGGCCTGTACTGCCTGCAACTGACCATGCTCGGCGTAGTAGCGGCGCTGGCCGGCGCGCTGCTGGGCTGGCTCGGCCAGCTGGGCCTGTTCCGCGTACTGCACGGCCTGCTTCCCAGCGTGGTCCCAGCCGGGGGCGTAATACCGGCCCTGGCCGGCATCGCCACAGGGCTGGTAGCACTGGCCGGCTTTGCCCTGCCACCGATCGCGGCGCTGGGCCAGGTGCCGCCATTGCGCGTACTGCGCCGCGACCTATTGCCGATACCGCCCAGCAGTTGGCTGGTATACGGCGCAGCCCTGTTCGCGCTAGGCCTGATCATGTGGCGGCTGAGCCTGGACCTGCTGCTGACCTTCGCCCTGCTGGCTGGCGGCTTGGTTGCTGCGCTGTTGCTCGGTGGCCTGCTGCTGCTCGGCTTGCGCAGCCTGCGCCGCTTGCTGGCCGGCGCCCCGCTGACCTGGCGCCTGGGGTTGGGCCAGTTGCTGCGCCACCCCATGGCCGCCGCTGGCCAGGCGTTGGCGTTCGGCCTGATCCTGCTGGCCATGGCCTTGGTCGCCCTGCTGCGGGCAGAATTGCTCGACACCTGGCAGGCCCAGCTACCCAAGGATGCGCCCAACTATTTCGCCCTGAATATCCTGCCAGACGACCGCGCGCCGTTTGCTCAGCACCTGCAGCAGGTCAACGCCGTCGCGGCGCCGCTGTACCCGGTGACACCGGGGCGGCTGGTGCAGATCAACCAACAACCGGTACAGCAGATCGTCAGCAAGGATTCGGCAGGCGAGCGCGCCGTGCAGCGCGACCTCAGCCTGACCTGGGCCGCCGAACTGCCCGAAGGCAATGCGTTGACAGCCGGGACCTGGTGGCAAGCATTGCCCGGCGAACACGAAACCCCCGGGGTATCGGTGGAAGCAGAGCTGGCCAAGAGCCTGAAGCTTCAGCCTGGCGACATGCTGACGTTCGATATCGGCGGCCAACAGCGCCAAGCCAGGGTCAGCAGCTTGCGCAGCGTGCATTGGGACAGCTTCCAGCCCAACTTCTACATGATCTTCCAACCCGGCACCCTGCAAGGTCTGCCGACCACCTACCTGACCAGCTTCTACCTGGCGCCGGGGCATGACCTGGACGTGGTGAGCCTGTCACGTGCGTTTCCGGCAGTGACCATCCTGCAGGTCGATGCCCTGCTTGACCAACTGCGCAGCATCCTCGCCCAGGTGACTCTGGCCGTGGAATATGTGCTGCTGTTCGTGCTGGCGGCAGGGCTGGCGGTGCTGTTCGCCGGTTTGCAGGCAACGCTGGATGAGCGCATTCGCCAAGGTGCCCTGCTGCGTGCGCTCGGCGCGCCCAGGCCGCTGCTGGTCAGGGCACGGCGGATCGAGTTCGGCCTGCTCGGCGCAGCCAGCGGGTTGTTGGCGGCGGTGGGTTGCGAACTGATCACACTGGTGCTTTACCGCTATGCCTTCAATTTGCAGTGGGGGCCGCATCCCTGGCTGCTTTTGCTGCCATTGATAGGGGCTTTGCTGGTAGGCGGTGCGGGGGTGATAGGCACGCGGCGGGCGCTCAATGCCAGCCCTTTAGCGGTACTGCGGGACAGTTGAGGCGACACTGTGCAGGCCCGGCATCTGGGCCTGCACAAGCAGCCTCAATTCACTGCCCATAGCTGATGCTGTTCACATACCAGGTGGCTTCACCGGTAGGTGTGTGTACCAGCACTTCGTCACCCTCCTGCTTCTTCAGCAAGGCGCGGGCCATGGGTGAGTCGATCGAGATGTAGTCATTGCGCCCGTAGATCTCGTCATAACCCACGATGCGAAACTTCATGGTCTCGCCGTCGTCGTTCTCGACCTCGACCCAGGCACCGAAAAACACCTTGCCTTCCTGCTCGGGCGAATAGGCCACCACCTTCACATCCTCAAGACGCTTGCGCAAATACCGCACCCGGCGGTCGATCTCGCGCAGCAGCTTCTTGTTGTACTGGTAGTCGGCATTCTCGCTACGGTCCCCAAGCGACGCCGCCCAGGTGACCTTCTGGGTGATCTCGGGGCGATAGACCCGCCACAGGTGGTCCAGCTCTTCCTTCAGCGCCGCGTGGCCTTCGGTGGTGATGATGTTGGTACTCAACAGGCGCTCCTCAGCGGCGGGTGATCAGGCCCTGGCGCGCGATACGGGTGAGGTGGCCGATGACCTCGGCAGCGTCCTGCGGGCCGGGCGACTGAATGACCGCGAGGTCGAAACGGTCCTGCCCATACTGCGCAAGATTGCAGGTGTCATCGGCGAACTGGATCAGGAATGCGCGTGCCTGGCCCTTGCGCCGGGACAGGCCTTCGAGGTGACGCAAAAGAGTGGGCTGATGCTGGCCGCCGAGCAGGATGCGCGGCGTGCGGGACGCCTGGTGTGCAGGCAGAGGGCTCAAACAGACACTGGTACGTGGGCAACTCATGGTGCTTCTCTCCGCCTCGCGAATCCCGCTGGGCAGCGGTGGGAGGCGTCACCGAACCAGCGCTTTAGCGGTATTTCGGATGAGCCGCACAAGGGGCTTTCCTGCGCCCCGCAAGTAGCTGTTTAAATCGGCGCAGGCGGTATGCTAGAGCGATGAGCTTCAAGTTGCAAGCGAGAAGCCGCAAGCAGAAGCAGGCCGAAGAAAGGCCCGCCCTTGCTTGCGGCTTGTCGCTCACAGCTTGCAACGGGTCAGCGGGCGATCAGGCGGTCCAGCGAGAAGCGCCCGGCGCCTTCGATCATCACGGCAACGGTACCGGCGAGCAGCGCCAGGGCAAACTCGTAGCCGTTGTTGGACATGAACAAGCCATTGCCAATGTGAACCGAGAAAATCGCCACTATCAGGGTTACGCTCAGTGCCAGTGCCGCCGGGCGCGCCAGCAGCCCCAGCACCAGGGCCAAGCCGCCGAAGAACTCGGCGCTACCGGACAACAGGGCCATCAGATAACCCGGCGCCAGGCCGATGCTTTCCATCCACTGGCCGGTGCCTTCCAGGCCATAGCCGCCAAACATGCCGAACAGCTTTTGCGCACCATGCGCCATGAAGATGATGCCGACCAGTATACGGATAATGCTCAGGCCGGCGCCGGCACGGGTGGAAAACAGGGCATTGAGCGTGGTGTTGTTCATAGCGAAGCGTCCTTGAGGCGGTGCAGTTGTGTTGAGATGGACGCCATCTTAATCAGTTTAGCAGATATTAAAATCGCAAAAAACCCAGCCTACTCATCTATGAATTCGATACTTCATCGCTTGGCTAAACGCTCAAGCGCGGCACGCTCGCGGTTGAATGCCAGGTAGTACTTGTTGACACTGTTGACGAAGTTCACCGGCCCCATGCCCACCTGCTCCATGGCAATACGCTCGGTCTGGAAGAACCATTGATTGCCATTGAGCCCGCGTCGGCGAGCTTCGGCGCGCATGGCCTGAACGCGTTCGGGGCCAAGGTTGTACGCAGCAAGCACGAACGCCATGCGCTCGCGCTCGTTGATCTTGGGGCTGGCGAAAAACGTGCGGCGGATCAGCGCCAGGTAACGCGCGCTGGCCAGCACGTTGCCGTCTACCGTGGCCGTGTTGCTCACCCCCACACGCAGGGCTGCTGTCGGGGTGATCTGCATCAGCCCGTGGGCGCCACCGCTGCCGCGTGCGGCCGGGTTCAGCGTCGACTCCTTGAACGCCAGCGCCGCTAGGTTCAGCCAGTCGATCTGTTGCGCCTGCCCATGCTTCTGCAACACCGCCCGCAGCGCTGCCAGACGCCGGCGGTCCTTGCTGGCCAACGGGTTGTGCACCCGATACTGGCGGCGGTAAATCCGCTCGAACGCGGCATCCTGGTTGTCTGGCGCCCGATAACCCTTGAGGAAACGATCGACTGCAGCGAGCAGCTGCGGCGCATCACGCCCCACATACCAGCGCATGGCCTGCGGCGGCCCCAATCGCACACCGCTGTGCAGGCGAAGGCGCGGCATCACCCGCGCCCAACGCCGAGCGATTGGCTGCTCCACCACAGTCAGGTGGTAGATGCCGGCCTGAACCATCTCCAGCACATCTTCCACGGCCAGTGTCGGGTCGACCCACTCCACCTTGATCGGCGGCCGCTTGCGCAGGGCCAATTGCTGGTTGGCCTGCTGGATGAATGGGCCCGCCGCGCTGGCAGTGGTCAGTGCCACGGTTCGCCCCGACAGCTGCTCGAGCTTGCTGAAGCTGCGCTCGCCTTTGCGCCCAACCAGTGTTAGCGGCACATGATCGAGTAGCGGTGCGCTGCTGCTGACACCCCGTACAGTGCCGGGGTCCAGCAGCTCGCCCGGTGCAGCAAGGTCGCCCTCGCCACGCGCCAGAGCGCCGAGCAATTGCTCCTTGGCCCGCGGTATGAGCTGAAGCTCGATCTGTTGATCGTCGTCGCTGCGCGCGTTGAGGAAGTGTTCCAGGGCGCGCAGGCGGTAATACTCGATGCCGACCGGTTCACCCTTGACCTCGCCCGAGCTATTGCGGCTTTGGTTGACCAGCACCCGCAGCACCTTGCTGCTGCGGATCTGCTGCAAGTCGCGAACCTTGGCGGGCGCAGGGTTCTGTTGCGGCCCTTGGGTTTGCGCAAGGGCGGCCCCGGACAAGACCAGCCCGAGCGCCAACAGGAAAGTGAGCCAGAATCGCATGCGCAAAAAGATCCATTCGGGGGCGGCATACAGGGTCGCACGCCAAGTGATAAATGACGGAAAAAGACCCCGGACACAGCATGAAGTTCTTGGTTTTGTTCAGAAAAACCCGGTTTTTGCTATGCTGGCCGCTCCGCGGCACGAGATACCACCATGCAACTGATCGATATCGGCGTCAACCTGACCAACAGCAGCTTCCACGACCAGCAGGCGGCCGTCGTCGAGCGCGCCATCGAAGCCGGGGTGACCCAGATGGTGCTGACGGGCACCAGCCTGGCAGTCAGCGAACAGGCACTGGAGCTGTGCCAGCAACTGGACGCCAGTGGCGCGCATCTGTTTGCCACTGCCGGCGTGCACCCCCACGATGCCAAGGCATGGGAGGCCGGTAGCGAAGGCCGGCTGCGCCAACTGCTAAGCGAGGCACGGGTACGTGCTGTGGGCGAATGCGGCCTGGACTTCAACCGTGATTTCTCCCCTCGGCCCCTGCAAGAAAAAGCCCTGGAAGCCCAGTTGGCGCTGGCCGTTGAGCTACGCCTGCCGGTGTTCCTGCATGAGCGCGATGCCAGCGAGCGCTTGCTGGCCATTCTCAAGGATTACCGCGACCATCTGAGCGCGGCGGTCGTGCATTGTTTCACTGGGGAGCGTGAGGCGCTGTTCGCCTACCTCGACATGGACCTGCACATCGGTATCACCGGCTGGATATGCGACGAGCGCCGGGGAACGCACCTGCACGCGCTGGTGGGCAACATTGCCGAAGGCCGGCTGATGCTGGAAAGCGATGCCCCCTACCTGCTACCCCGCACCCTGCGCCCCAAACCCAAGAACGGCCGCAATGAGCCGGCCTTCTTGCCGCACGTACTGCATGAAGTAGCCTTGCACCGGGGTGAATCGGTCGAACATACGGCAGCGCACACCACAGCCACGGCACGGGCGTTCTTCCAGATCTGAGCTGGCGGGGCCGGTTGAGGCAGGAGAACAACACCGTTGTTTTTTCTTGATACAAGTCAACAACGGCTCTGGCACGAGCCGGGACAATGATGGCACCTTGCCAATATTGTTTTCGCTCAACTCAGAGAAGACCTGCCCATGGGTGCCTGGCTTAGCAATGTTTCCTTGAAGTACAAGTTCTGGGCCGTCAACGCGGTGGCCTTTGTCACGACCTTGCTGCTGGTGTTGTATGCCGTGCACCTGGAGCAACGCGCCCGCGCCGAGGTGGCCCAGGTACAGGCGGTGCAGCAAGCCGAGCTGCTGGCTGCCTGGCCAAGCCAGCAGCCAATACCGCGCCATGCCAATGTGATTAGCTGGTCAGCCGGGCAAACACCTACCTTTGCCGGTGAACCGCTCGAGCGCCTGCGCGACGGCCAGGGCTGGGTGGACCTGCCAAGTGCCTGGGTGCTGGGCGACAACCCGCTGCGTGGCGCACAGGTCGTGCACAAGGGCGATCAGTACATGGCGGTAGTGGCCCAGTCGCCCAGCCTGCGCCAGGTGTTCTTCGAACGCTTCAGCAATTACGCGGTATGTGTCCTGATTCTGATGCTGGCCATGCTCGCTGCCTCGCAACTGCTCATCCGCTTTCTGCTCAGCCAGCTCAATACCCTCAAGGATGTGATGCTGCACGTGGAAAAAACCGGCGACCTGGCAGCCCGTGTGCCACTGGCCTGTGGTGACGAGGTCGGCCAGATGGCCGGTGCCTTCAATGCCATGCAGGCCACTTACCACCGCGTCGTCAGCACCGTCGCCCACACTGCCGCGCAGCTGGACTCAGGCGCTGCGCGCCTGGCCGCCAGCATGAACGATGTGCGCCACGGCATGCTTGGCCAGCAAAGCGAGACCGACCAGGCGGCCACCGCCATCAACGAAATGTCGGCAACCGTGCACCACATCGCCCAGCATGCTGGCGCTACCCGTGACCTGTCCCAAACCGCCGACACCCTGGCCGGCAGCGGCAAAGAGGTGGTAAGCCGGGTACAGGATTCGATTGCCGGGCTGTCCAGCGGTGTTCAGCAAACCGCCGAGATGATTCGCCAGTTGGCCGATGACAGTCAGAACATCAACGGGGTCGTCAATGTGATTCACAGCATCGCCGAACAAACCAACCTGCTTGCGCTCAACGCCGCCATCGAAGCCGCACGCGCCGGCGACCTAGGGCGCGGGTTTGCCGTGGTCGCCGATGAGGTGCGCAACCTGGCCAAGCGCGTGCAAACCTCCACTGACGAAATCACCACAATGGTCTCGGCTTTGCAGTCGGGTACCCGTGATGCGGTGGAGTTCATGCAGGAAAGTTCGTACAAGGCTGACGATTGCGTGCGCCAGGCTCAGGAAGCCGGTGCAGCCCTGGCCGAGATCACCGGTGCCGTGGCGCAGATGCGCGAGAGCAACACGCAGATTGCCGTGGCAGCCGAGCAACAAAGCCAGGTGGCCGAGGAAATGAACCGCGCGGTGGTGAGCATTCGTGACGTCACCGAACAGACCGTGCAACAGACGGTGGGCTCGGCCACCACCAGTAGCGAGCTGGCGACCTTGGCCGGGGCGCTCAACAAGGCCATCGGCCAGCTCAAGCTATAGCTACCATAGCCAGCCTCGATTGGCCCCCATGCGCGGGCAGCACTAAGCTTTGGGCATTGGATGAGGAAATGCCCATGAGTAAACGTCTGCCCAACCTGCCCGCCTGGCAATGGCGCGGCTACCACCACAACCACCGTCACCCGACCAACCTGGTATTGCACCTGATTGCCGTCCCGTTGTTCATCCTGGGCGCGCTGCTGGTACTGTCGGGCCTGTTCGGGCTCGACTTGAGCCAGATCGCGGTGGGTATCATTGCCTTGGTTGCCGGCTTGGGCCTGCAGCGCCAGGGCCACCGCCTGGAAGCCCAGCGACCTGAGCCGTTCGCTAACCGCCAGGATGCCGTGCAGCGGCTGCTGACGGAGCAGTTCATCACCTTTCCGCGCTTTGTTCTCAGTGGCGCCTGGCTGAAGGCATGGCGGGAGCGTCACAAGCACCGACGCTGAGCCGATGGTCCGGTGCCGGCTTGTCAGGCGAACACGGTGACAGTCTGCCGGCTCAGCGCCAGCAATTCACCTTGGGCGGTCCACAGTGCTGCTGCCGCATGGCCATAGCCATCCCGGGCATATTCGGTCTCAACGCAATAGCGGCACCAGTCCTGGGTAGAGACCTTGACCACAGGCTGAATGAACTCGATCGTCCAGGTCAGCGTGCTGCCAGCTGCGGGTTGCTTCAGGAACGGCATCAGGCTCGGCGGCCATGCATCGACCAAGGCAAGCAGGTGCGCTTCATTGACGCTTTCTTCGGCGACATCGCGCAAGCGCACCCAACCGCCCATCTTCCTCGACTGATTACCACTGAACGGCAGCCCGCCCACCGCCCAGCGCAAGGCCACATGGCGCATGAATTCCGGCGTGACCCCCTTGATATAGGGCAGCTCCGGAGCCGCCTCTTCGAGTGCCTTCATTTCCGTGGCCGGTAACGCCGGCACCTGCACGACCGAAGGCCGCCCTGCCCCGAAGCTGCCTTGTACCACCGTCACCACCTGGCCTGCCTGCACCGCGCGGCCAAGCAAGGTACTGACCGCCTTGCCCTCGCGCAGCACCTCCACCTCGAAGCGGATGGGTATATCTGCCGCTGCAGGGGCCACGAAGGTGATGGCCAGGGAGCGCGCTGGGCGGCTGTCACACAGCTTGAGGCGCATCGCCTCGTACACAAGGGCCGCCATGAGGCCGCCAAAGGCCGCTCGGCCTTGCGCCCAGGTCGGCGGAATGCTGACTGCGTCGGGGTTGGCCCGCACGGCGTCGAGCAGTTGATTGAAATTCATGGGCCGGCTCCTGCCTGCGGCGAAAAGGGTGTGCCCATCCTAGCCAGCAAACGCGGGACGAACAGCCCCTATTTCGGTCATTTCCCGGGCTGGCGCCGTGCAATGGCCTTGGCCAGCGCGGCCAAGGTCACATCGGCTCGTTGCTCGGCCTCCTGCAACTGCTGCTGCCAAACGGCTTGGCAGGGTGCCAGGTCGGCGTGCTCACGCGCCTGTAGCAACCACTGCAGGCGATCGTGCCAGTCGCCCAGGTCGGCTTGCGCTTTTTTCAGCAGACGCTGCAGTTTCTGGTTGGCATGCTGGAGTTGCGGGTAGGCCTCGTCGCCATAGCGCGCACGCTTGATCAGCAAACGTAGGCGGTGACGGTCGTGCTTGGGGTCCTGCAAGGC
Source organism: Pseudomonas sp. CJQ_9 (assembly GCF_043106615.1). NCBI lineage: Bacteria > Pseudomonadati > Pseudomonadota > Gammaproteobacteria > Pseudomonadales > Pseudomonadaceae > Pseudomonas > Pseudomonas sp. CJQ_9. The sequence continues at coordinate 183,330 of NZ_JBICMS010000069.1, forward strand.
TTGGTGCAGTTTGCGCCACTGCTTGACCAAACGCTTGTCGATGCGTTTGCCCAATGCCTTGGCCAAGCCTTCGCGGCCAGCTGCGCGCAGGAACAGTGGAAAGGCGTCGACAATCGCCAGCACCCGGGCCAGCTGCTGGCTGTGGGCAACGCTGGCGTAGGTACTGCCGCGGCCTTGCATGCGGCGTTGCCCAGCTTCGGTGTAACCGCTACCGATCAGTTGCGCTGCCAGAACTTCCTGGTCACGCAAGGGCGTGGTCAGAGCCCCCAGCGCGCTTGCAGCGGCCTCCAGCTGCTCCACGCCTGGCAGCGCCCTCAAGGGCCGTAGCAGGCTGCGCAGCCGCCGTACGGCAATGCGCAGGTCATGCAGGGCCTCGCTGTCGGTATCGGCAGCCAGACGTTCGCGACACGCCAGCAGGCGAACCTGCAAGGCCAGTATCTGGGCAACGACGGAGTCAAGCATGCCAGACATGGAACGCTCCTCGATCAACGCCCGGCGCGGGACTCACGAATGTAGAAGCGCGCCTTCTCGGCTTTACGGGTGCAACTTTCATAACCTTCAAACTGCTGCTGGGTTTTAGCACCGGTCAGCAATGACAAAGCCTTGGAATAACTCACGGCCCCGGCAAAGCCTTCGGCCTTGGCCAGGTCAAGCTCCTTCCAGGCGGCATCCAGCTGGGTCGCACAACTTTCTCGGTAGGCCGTCTTGCCTGCGCAGCCGGCAAGGGCCAGAGCAATCAGGGGAAGGCAAATCCAGGCTTTCATCGTTGATACCTCAAGGAAAAAAACGGTGGCATTTCGACGCCCCGGCAGTTCAAAAGTGCCCTGCCCGGTAGGCTTTGCCAAAGCGGTTTTACTACAGTAGCTGCACACAATCTACATTGAAGCAGAGGCGACGATGGGTGCATTGTAGAAGCATGATGGCACTGGCCGGGGAAAGTTGATGAGTAAACGCGTGGCGCTGGTACTGGGATCGGGCGGGGCCCGAGGGTATGCACACATTGGCGTGATCGAGGAAATCGAGCGCCGGGGTTACGATATCGCCTGCATCGCTGGTTGCTCCATGGGTGCGGTCATCGGTGGCATCTACGCCGCCGGCAAGCTGGATGAGTACCGCAACTGGATCGAGAGCCTCGACTATCTGGATGTGTTGCGCCTGGTGGATGTCAGCTTTCGCCTGGGCGCCATTCGCGGTGACAAGGTGTTCGGGCAGATCCGCAAGATCGTGGGCGAGATCAATATCGAGCAACTACGCATCCCCTACACGGCGGTTGCCGCCGACCTGACCAACCAGCAGGAAATCTGGTTTCAGGAGGGCTGCCTGCACCAGGCCATGCGCGCCTCGGCGGCCATTCCCAGCCTGTTTACGCCGGTAATGCAGGGCAACCGCATGCTGGTTGATGGCGGTATCCTGAACCCGCTGCCGATCGTACCGGTGGTGTCCAGCCATTGCGACCTGATCATCGCAGTCAACCTCAACGCCACCAACCAGAAGCAGTACCAGCTGCCCGTGATCGAGCGCCCGGCAGCGTTCAAGATGCGCTTCGATGCCTTGCTCAGTTCATTGGGCGCACACCTGCCGTTCCGGCGCAAACCGGCCGAAGAATTGATCCGCATCGAACAGGAAATCGTCGCCGAAGGGTTGGCACAGCCTAACCCATGGCAAAGCGAAACCGCCAGCCCGGACGCACAGCAGCCGGCGGCTGCGCCAGAGCGCGAAGGCGCGCCGAAGTCGGCTACCGGTTCGTTCATCATCGACAACGTGGGCCCAGCCTCGCTGCTGGACTTGATCAACCAGAGTTTCGAGGTCATGCAGACCTCATTGGCGCAGTACAAGATCGCCGGCTATCCGCCGGATGTGCTGATCAACGTGCCGAAACGGGTATGCCGGTTCTTTGAATTCTACAAGGCGCCCGAGCTGATCGCCTTGGGGCGCGAGATCGCGCGGGACACGCTGGATAATCATGAAGGGGTGAAGCGCTAGGCCGGAGCAGGCAACAGAAACAGAACGGGCCGCACTAGGCGGCCCGTTCGTCATGCAGCGATCACGTCAGTAACGGGTGATGTCGGCATTGGCTTCCAGCTGCTTGCGGTAGGCCGCGAAGTCTTGCTGGCCGGCCCGCGAGGCGAGGTAGCGGCGAATCTGCTGCTTCTCTTCGTCGGTGGCGGTAGTGCCTTCGTTGACGCCGTTGAGCTGCAGCACCACCAGGCTACCGTCACGCAGCACGATGCTGCCATACACCGGCTTGTCCTTGGCTTGCGGTTTCGCCAGGCGGAACAGCGCCTGCAGCTCCTCAGGATCGATGCCTTCCTCACCGCGGGTCACGGCTTCGTGGGTTTTCCAGCCCTGGCCCTCATGCACACTGCCAGCAGCAATGGAACCGTCGCGCAGGCCGGCGATCAGCTTGTCCGCCTTGGCCTTGAGTTCGGCCGTGGCCTTCTCCTTGGCCAGGTGCTCGCGGATATTCTGGGCCACTGCCTCCAGCGGCAGTTGCTCAGGCTTGCGGTGCTCCTTGACACGCAGTACCACGGTGGTTTCCGGGTCGAGCTCGATGGCGGTACTGTTGGCCCCCTCATCCAGCACTTCTTCGGAAAACGCAGCCTGCACCACCGAACGGTTGGCAGTGATGCCTTCGCCGCCTTCGCGACCGAATGGTGCAGAAGTGTGTACCTTGAGGTTCAGGTCCTGGGCCGGCTGGGCCAGGTCGGAAGCCTCATAGGCAGCATCTTGCAGCTGCTTGCTGGCATCCACGTAACGCTGCTCGACCAGTGGGGTCTTCAGATCACGGGTAAGCTTGTCCTTCAGGCTGGCGAAGCTCGGCACTTCTGGCGCCTGTACGCCCAACAGCTTGATCAGGTGGTAACCGAACTGGGTACGCACCGGCGCCGATACCTGGCCATCCTGCAGCTTGTACAGCGCCTCTTCGAAGGCCGGGTCGTACACACCCGGGCCGGCGAAACCAAGGTCACCACCGTTGCCGGCCGAACCCGGGTCCTGGGAGAACTCCTTGGCCAGGGTGGCAAAGCTCTCACCCTTGGCCAGGCGCTGCTCGATCTCTTCGGCACGGGCCTTGGCCTGTGCGTCGCTGACCTTGTCGTTCACTTCGATCAGGATGTGCGCCGCGTGGCGTTGCTCGGCGAGGTTGGCGATTTCCTTCTCGTACTGTGCCTTGAGCTCTTCGTCGGTCACCTTGACCTGGTCGAAGTAGGCAGACTTTTTCAGCTCGATGTAGTCGATCACCACCTGGTCAGGCGACATGAATTCCTTGGCGTGCTGGTCATAGTGCGCCTTGACCTCGGCGTCGCTGACCTTGACCGCGGCCGGGTCGGCCTTGAAGGTCAGGGAGGCGAAGTCGCGGGTCTGCTTCTCGAGGCGGGCGAAGGCATCGACCTGCTGGTCGGTGACGAAGCTGCTGCCGGCCAGGCCGGTGCGCAACTGGCCGATGAGCATTTCCTCGGCCAGCATGTCGCGGAACTGCATGCGGCCATAACCCATCTGGCGAATGACCTGGTCGAAGCGGTCGGCGCTGAATTTACCGTCTACCTGGAACTCCGGCGTTTGCAGGATCACCTGATCCAGCGCGGCATCGGAGAAGGCGAATTTGGCGTCTTCAGCCCCCTGCAGCAAGAGCTTGCGGCTGATCAGGCCCTTGAGGGCCTCTTCACGCAACAGTTTTTCATCCAGCAGCGCTGGGTCGAAGTCCTTGCCCAGCTGTTGCATCAGCTGGCGGCGCTGCATGTCGGCCGCCTGGCTCAGCTCGTTCTGGCTGATGGTCTGGCCGTTCACCTTGGCGGCGTCCTGGCTATGTGTGGCGGCCTGAAAAATGGCTTCGAAACCGGTCAACGCCATCAATACGACGATTAGGCCGATGATGGACTTGGCAATCCAACCTTGTGAATTGTCCCTGATATTTTGCAGCATGCGTCCCCCAGAAACGGCTGTACCACTGCGTCGACAACCGCGGAGCGTGGGTAGAATCCTGATAAAAGAAAGGCGCATCCGAGGATGCGCCTTTGCTTAGCAAACGTGTCAGGCGGGAACGTTTGCGCCCCGCCATCAGCGTGCTCGGACCTGGCCTGGCCGGGTCCGGCTGAAGACGACTTAGTTGACGGCGTCTTTCAGGCCTTTGCCTGCCTTGAAACCTGGAACCTTGGCGGCTTCAATCTTGATCGCCTTGCCGGTTTGTGGGTTACGGCCAGTACGCTCGGCGCGCTCTTTGACCGAGAAGGTTCCGAAGCCAACCAGAACGACGTCGTCGCCTGCTTTCAGGGCACCGGTTACGGACTCGATCACAGCGTCCAAAGCTTTACCTGCAGCAGCTTTGGAAATGTCAGCCGATGCGGCGATAGCGTCAATCAGTTCCGACTTGTTCACTCTAAGTCCCCTTATTTCTCTATTGAGTTTGTTTCTAAGTATGTAATGGAAAGCTTACGAAACGTACGTTGGGAGGCTTGTTGACAATAACGAGCCGCTTTATAGCAAGGCCTCGAAAAAACTGTCAAGGAAAGCCTCCCAGACAAAAACCACTAATGCGTGCTGATTCTTTCCTTGGCATCGCCGTCGCGCTTCTCTTCTTTCGCGACGATCTCGGGAGCCACATCTGGCAAGGGCTCCGGGGCGTATTGCAGCGCAATTTGCAGGACTTCGTCAATCCATTTAACGGGTTTGATCTGCAGATCCTGTTTGATATTTTCCGGAATTTCCTTCAGATCGCGAACGTTCTCCTCCGGAATGATGACCGTCTTGATACCGCCCCGGTGTGCTGCCAGCAGTTTTTCCTTCAACCCGCCAATTGCCAGCACCTGGCCGCGCAAGGTGATTTCACCCGTCATGGCGACATCAGCGCGCACCGGGATCTGCGTAAGGGCAGAGACCAACGCCGTGCACATGCCGATACCGGCACTCGGGCCGTCTTTCGGCGTGGCCCCTTCGGGCATGTGGATGTGCACGTCGTGCTTCTCGTGGAAACCGGCGGCTATACCCAGGCTGTGGGCGCGGCTGCGCACCACGGTTTGCGCGGCGGTGATCGATTCGACCATGACATCGCCCAGCGAACCCGTCTTGATCAGTTGGCCTTTGCCCGGGATGACCACGGCTTCGATGGTCAGCAACTCGCCGCCCACCTGGGTCCAGGCCAGGCCGGTAACCTGGCCGATCTGGTCTTGCTGCTCAGCCAGGCCGTAACGGAACTTGCGCACGCCCAGCAGGTGCTCCAGCTGCTCGCTGGCCACCTTGACCTTGACCTGCTTCTGCCCGGTATGTTCCTTGACCACTTTACGGCAGACTTTGGCGATCTGCCGCTCCAGGCCACGCACACCGGCCTCACGGGTGTAGAAGCGGATGATGTCGCGAATCGCCGAGACATCGACCTCCAACTCGTCTTTCTTCAAGCCGTTTGCCTTGACCTGCTTGGGCACCAGGTACTTGATGGCGATGTTGATCTTCTCGTCCTCGGTGTACCCCGGCAGGCGGATGATTTCCATGCGGTCCAGCAGCGCCGGTGGAATGTTCATCGAGTTCGAGGTGCACAGGAACATGACGTCCGAGAGGTCGTAGTCGACCTCAAGGTAATGGTCGTTGAAGTTGTGGTTCTGCTCCGGGTCGAGCACTTCGAGCAACGCCGAGGCAGGGTCGCCACGCATGTCGCTGCCCATCTTGTCGATTTCGTCGAGCAGGAACAGCGGGTTGCGCACACCCACCTTGGTCATCTTCTGGATCAGGCGGCCAGGCATCGAACCGATGTAGGTACGACGGTGACCACGGATCTCGGCTTCGTCACGTACCCCGCCCAGTGCCATGCGCACGAACTTGCGGTTGGTGGCGGTGGCGATCGATTCGGCGAGCGAGGTCTTGCCGACGCCGGGTGGGCCTACCAGGCACAGCACAGGACCGCGGATTTTCTTCACCCGTTTCTGTACGGCGAGGTACTCGAGGATGCGCTCCTTGACCTCTTCCAGACCATAATGGTCGGCATCAAGGATTTCCTCGGCCTTGGCCAGGTCCAGGCGGACTTTGCTCTGCGCCTTCCACGGCACCTGCACCAGCCAGTCGAGGTAAGAGCGCACCACGGTGGCTTCGGCCGACATGGGCGACATCTGCTTGAGTTTGTTGAGCTCAGCCTGGGCCTTGGTCAAGGCATCCTTGGGCAGGCCGGCAGCTTCGATGCGCTTTTTCAGCTCCTCGACTTCGTTGTGACCTTCGTCACCATCGCCGAGCTCTTTCTGAATGGCCTTCATCTGCTCATTCAGGTAGTACTCGCGCTGGCTGCGCTCCATCTGCTTCTTGACCCGACCGCGAATGCGCTTTTCCACCTGCAAAAGGTCGATTTCGGCATCCAGCAGTACCAGCACGTGTTCCACGCGGGCGGTGAGGTCGACAATTTCGAGGATTTCCTGCTTCTGCTCGATCTTCAGGGCCATGTGCGCAGCCATGGTATCGACCAGCCGCCCTGGCTCTTCGATGCTGTTCAGCGACGACAGCACTTCGGCAGGGACTTTTTTGCCCAGCTGCACGTACTGCTCGAACTGCGACAGCAGCGTGCGCACGAAAACTTCCGACTCGCGCTCGGCAGAGTCGGTTTCGTCGATCAGCGAAACTTCGGCACGGATGTGCCCTTCCACTTCGGTGAAGCGCTCGACCGCGCCGCGCTGCTCGCCTTCGACCAGCACCTTGACGGTACCATCAGGCAGCTTCAACAGTTGCAGCACGGTGGCCACGGTACCGACACGGTACAAGGCGTCTTCGCCAGGGTCATCATCGGCTGGGTTTTTCTGGGCCAGCAGAAGGATCTGCTTTTCGCCCGTCATCGCTGCCTCGAGGGCTTCGATGGACTTTTCACGCCCCACAAACAGCGGGATAACCATGTGCGGGTATACAACGACATCGCGCAATGGCAAAAGAGGCAAGTCGAGGGTGGTCTTCATGATTTCGCCTCTACAGCGGCCTTGTGGCCGGAAACCGGTGGAAATGATGCTTGGACCTAATGTGGGGGCAGGCTGTGGAAATTACAAGCATCAGCTCAGGAAAAGCATGAAGGGGCCCGTAGGCCCCTTCATACTTGCAACCACAGACTGGCCTTTGCCTGTATCAGGCGTCTGGCGCAGCCTTGGCTTGCGGTTCACTGTTCTCGTAGATCATCAGCGGCTGAGAAGTGCCGTCGATGACGCTCTCGTCGATCACCACCTTGCTGACATCCTTCTGCGAAGGGATCTCGTACATGGTGTCGAGCAGCACGCCTTCGAGAATCGAACGCAGGCCACGGGCGCCGGTTTTGCGCTCCAGAGCCTTGCGTGCCACGGCCTTGAGTGCATCGCTGCGGAACTCCAGGTCGACGCTTTCCATCTCGAACAGCTTTGCATACTGCTTGGTGAGGGCGTTCTTCGGCTCGGTGAGGATCTGCATCAACGCAGCCTCGTCCAGCTCGTCCAGGGTAGCCAGCACCGGCAGGCGGCCGACGAACTCCGGAATCAGGCCAAACTTGACCAGATCGTCCGGCTCGACCTCACGCAGGGACTCGCCAACCTTCTTGCCCTCTTCTTTGCTACGCACCTCAGCGCCGAAACCGATGCCACCTTTGGTGGACCGATTCTGGATGACCTTTTCTAGGCCCGAGAACGCGCCACCGCAGATGAACAGGATGTTGCGGGTGTCAACCTGCAGGAACTCCTGTTGCGGGTGCTTGCGCCCCCCTTGCGGTGGTACCGAGGCCACGGTCCCTTCGATCAGCTTCAACAGCGCCTGCTGCACACCCTCGCCCGAGACGTCACGGGTGATGGACGGGTTGTCCGACTTGCGCGAGATCTTGTCGATTTCGTCGATGTAGACAATGCCCATCTGGGCCTTTTCCACGTCGTAGTCGCACTTCTGCAACAGCTTCTGAATGATGTTCTCGACGTCCTCACCCACATAACCGGCCTCGGTCAGGGTGGTGGCGTCGGCAATGGTGAACGGTACGTTCAACAGGCGTGCCAGGGTTTCGGCGAGCAGGGTCTTGCCCGAGCCGGTAGGCCCGATGAGCAGGATGTTGCTCTTGCCCAGTTCGACTTCGTCACCCTTCTTGTCACGCTGGTTCAGGCGCTTGTAGTGGTTGTACACCGCTACAGCCAGCACCTTTTTCGCGCGCTCCTGACCAATGACATACTGGTCCAGGATGCCGCTGATTTCTTTCGGCGAAGGCAATTTGTGCGCGCTGCTCTCGGCCTGGGCTTCCTGCACCTCCTCACGGATGATGTCATTGCACAGGTCGACGCACTCGTCGCAGATAAATACCGAGGGCCCGGCAATCAATTTGCGCACTTCGTGCTGGCTTTTGCCGCAGAAGGAGCAATAGAGCAATTTGCCGCTGTCCTCGCCGTTACGGGTGTCAGTCATTCGATCGATCCAATCCGGTAGGCTTGCAACACAAGATGAAGGCAATTGCGGGCTTTTTCAAGTCCGCAGGTGGGCGCTTTGGGCACCCACCTGCTCTGACCCCCCGGTTCAGGAGGCCAGTTGCCGCTTGTCGTAGACCGAGTCGATCAGGCCATACTCGGCTGCGCGCGAGGCGCTCATGAAGTTGTCACGTTCGGTGTCACGCTTGATGGTCTCGAGATCCTGGCCGGTGTGGTAGGCCAGCAACTCGTTCAGGCGCGCCTTGATATTGAGGATTTCCTGGGCATGGATCTCGATATCGGTCGCTTGGCCCTGGAAGCCGCCCAGCGGCTGGTGAATCATCACGCGCGAGTTCGGCAGGCAGTGACGCTTGCCCTTGGCACCTGCGGCCAGCAGGAAGGCGCCCATGCTGCAGGCCTGGCCGATGCAGATGGTCGAGACGTCCGGCTTGATGAACTGCATGGTGTCGTAGATCGACATGCCCGCGGTGACGGAGCCGCCCGGGGAGTTGATGTAGAGATGGATATCCTTGTCCGGGTTTTCCGCTTCGAGGAACAGCATCTGCGCTACGACCAGGTTGGCCATGTAGTCTTCAACCGGGCCAACCAGGAAAATCACTCGCTCCTTCAACAGGCGCGAATAGATGTCGTACGCACGCTCGCCACGGGCGGACTGCTCGATAACCATCGGGACCAGGCCGCCTGCGGCCTGGATGTCAGAGCTCTGCTGAATATAAGAATTGCGGGACATGTCCTGCGCTCACTCCCAAATAGTCATGGCTTGATAACGCACAAGCCAGCTCGAAGGCTGGCTTGTGGGGTTTTCCTACGAGAGAAAACGTATTACTCAGCTTCGGCAGGAGCCTGGGCTGGTTTTACGGCATCTTCGTACGAGACCGACTTGTCGGTCACAGTCGCTTTCTGCAGAACAGTATCTACAACTTGCTCTTCCAGCACAACCGAACGCACTTCGTTCATTTGCTGGTCGTTCTTGTAGTACCAAGCGATGACCTGCTCAGGCTCCTGGTAAGCCGAAGCCATTTCTTCGATCATCTCGCGCACCTTGGCATCGTCCGGCTTGAGCTCGAACTGCTTGACCACTTCGGCGACGATCAGACCCAGCACTACACGGCGCTTGGCTTGCTCTTCGAACAGCTCGGCAGGCAGCTGGTCAGGCTTGATGTTGCCACCGAACTGCTGAACAGCCTGGACGCGCAGACGGTTGACTTCGTTTTCCAGCAGGGCCTTCGGCGCTTCGATCGGGTTGGCGGCCAGCAGACCGTCCATGACCTGGTTCTTCACCTTGGTCTTGATTGCCTGGCGCAGCTCACGCTCCATGTTCTTGCGAACTTCGGCGCGGAAGCCTTCCAGGGTCGATTCCTTGATACCGAACTGGGCGAAGAACTCTTCGTTCAGCTCAGGCAGCACAGGGGCCGAAACGCTGTTGACGGTGATGGTGAACTCGGCGGCTTTGCCGGCCAGGTCCAGGTTCTGGTAGTCCTCTGGGAAGGTCACGTTGACAACGCGCTCTTCGCCAGCCTTGGCGCCCACCAGACCGTCTTCGAAGCCCGGGATCATGCGGCCGGAACCCAGTACCAACTGGGTGCCTTTGGCAGAGCCACCGGCGAACGCTTCACCGTCGACCTTGCCAACGAAATCGATGTTGACCTGGTCGTCGTTCTGCGCGGCGCGCTCGACAGCTTCGAAGCGGGTGTTCTGCTTGCGCAGCACTTCCAGCATGTTGTCCAGGTCGGCGTCGGCCACTTCGGCGCTCAGGCGCTCGACGTTGATCGACTCCAGGCCGGAAACGGTGAACTCCGGGAACACTTCGAAGATGGCGACGAACTCCAGGTCCTTGCCTTTTTCGAACGACTTGGGTTCAACGGACGGGGCACCTGCAGGGTTCAGCTTCTGCTCAACGATGGCCTCATAGAAGGAAGCCTGGACCAGATCACCGAACGCCTCCTGGCGTGCATCGGCTTCGAAGCGCTGACGGATCACGCTCATTGGCACCTTGCCTGGGCGGAAGCCGGCAACCTTGGCGCGCTTGGCAGTCTGTTGCAGACGCTTGTTGACTTCGTTCTCGACGCGCTCGGCCGGAACGGCGATGGTCATGCGGCGCTCGAGAGCGGAAGTGTTTTCAACAGAAACTTGCATGGATATTCCTCGTTGCACAGACGTTAGCCGGCGTTAGCCCGACTCCAGAATCAAGGGCAAGCATTCTAGTGAGTCGCGCGGCAGAAGTCACCCCACACGGGACGACGGGAAACCACGCCGGTCGATTAGCTTTCAAGGCCCGCACGGCGCGCCGCCGGGCCTCCTTCATCAAGAGCGGCACCCTGCCCATGGCGCAGTGCAGCCGTAATAACTTGTCAAACAACTGCCAGTGGCGATTCGCTGCCTTTATTCAGGGTCGATTTCGTTGAACTGGCAGTATTCTTCCCACTCCAGGCCCAGCGCCTCGGCGACCTCGCGGTGCGTTTCAAGGCGCATGGCGTGCAACTGTTCCGGGCTTTCGGCTATCAGTTGCAGCGCCAGCTCCCAGGGCGGCAGCCCCTGCTCCTGGGCCATATCTTCGAACGCCCACTCGATCTGCTGGGCCTGCTCGCGCGCATCCAGCTCGCGAATTTCCTCGAGCAACTGCGGGTTGGCTTCGGCAAAGCGCTGCAGCGCCAAGGCCTGACGGGCTTCTTTTGCAATCATCGGGCTGTTCCTCTGCCGGCCAACTGGGCCGGCGCTTCAACCGGCTGAAATCTAACAGCTTTTATTGGGCTGCCACCAGAGCATTGCAAGGGGAGAATCACGAAGAATTTGTGCTGAACCTTGCAGTACCGACATGACGGAGCAATGAAAGCAAAAAAGGCGCCTGGTCTCACGACCAAGGCGCCTCTTTAAAATATGGGGTGGACGATGGGAATCGAACCCACGACAACTGGAATCACAATCCAGCGCTCTACCAACTGAGCTACGCCCACCATAGTGCGGTGTTACGGTACAACCTTACAAAAACATGGTGCGGACGAAGAGACTCGAACTCTTACAGCTTGCGCCGCTGGAACCTAAATCCAGTGTGTCTACCAATTTCACCACGTCCGCGTAACGCTTAAAACAAAGGCGCCAGATGCTATCGAGGCGCCTTCGAAAATATGGGGTGGACGATGGGAATCGAACCCACGACAACTGGAATCACAATCCAGCGCTCTACCAACTGAGCTACGCCCACCATATTGCATTACAGCCAACTTGCTTGCCAAAGCTGCCTAATGGCGCACCCGGCAGGACTCGAACCTGCGACCATCCGCTTAGAAGGCGGATGCTCTATCCAGCTGAGCTACGGGCGCTTAAGCTTCAAGCCTAACCGAACAAGTATTCGACAGCTAACTGCCAAACGACCCATTCTGCCCGACTTAGCCAACCAGTGCTAGGCTGTGCCCGACAAGTGCGGCGAATCTTATAGGCGACCCCGAAAGTCGTCAACACCTTTTTCAAAAAAATTTAAATTATTTAAGGGCTTAGGGGATTTGCCCGACCACCCGCCTTTGCCCTTCGCCCATGTCGTGCGAGAATGCGCGCTCTTTATTGTTTCCTTCTCGATGGTTAATCACGCGTCTATGACTGCACACCTAATCGATGGCAAGGCAATCGCCGCCAGCCTGCGCCAGCAGATCGCTCAACGTGTCGTGGAGCGTCGCCAGCAAGGCCTGCGTACGCCGGGCCTGGCGGTGATCCTGGTCGGCACCGACCCCGCCTCCCAAGTCTATGTCTCGCACAAGCGCAAGGACTGCGAAGAGGTCGGCTTCATTTCGCAGGCTTTCGACCTGCCCGCCGCGACCACGCAAGAAGCCCTGACCGAGCTGATCGACCGTCTTAACGACGACCCGGCCGTCGACGGCATTCTGCTGCAGTTGCCGCTGCCGGCGCACCTTGAGGCGTCGCTGCTGCTCGAGCGCATTCGCCCTGACAAAGACGTGGACGGCTTCCACCCGTACAACATCGGCCGCCTGGCCCAGCGTATTCCGCTGCTGCGCCCCTGCACACCAAAAGGCATCATGACCCTGCTGGAAAGCACCGGCCAGGATCTGTACGGCATGAACGCCGTCATCGTCGGCGCTTCCAACATCGTTGGCCGCCCAATGGCCATGGAGCTGCTGCTGGCCGGCTGCACCGTGACTGTTTGCCACCGCTTTACCAAGGACTTGGCCGGCCATGTCGGCCGCGCCGATCTGGTGGTGGTAGCCGCAGGCAAGCCGGGCCTGGTCAAAGGAGAGTGGATCAAGGAAGGCGCCATCGTGATCGACGTGGGCATCAACCGCCAGGCAGACGGCAAGCTGGTCGGCGATGTGGTCTACGAGACTGCCCTGCCCCGCGCCGGCTGGATCACCCCAGTACCGGGCGGGGTTGGGCCAATGACCCGGGCGTGCCTGCTGGAGAACACGCTGTACGCGGCGCAAGAGCTGCACAAGTAAAGCAAGTAAAGATTGCACATGGCGAAAACGGCACCTCTGGCAGGTGCCGTTTTTTTTGCCCGGTTTCAAGGGCTTGGGCTTGATGCAACCTGGAGAAAGGCCAAACGCACAGCGCAATTGGCAGGGAGCTTGCATTGGCCGTATGGGCCGGCCCTGCTCGAATCTGGTTCAAGGGTATCACCGGCACCGGGGGGCGTGTTCGCTCACGTGCCCTGCTCAAACCACGAACTTTACGCCGCGCACCGAACTAGAGCGCGGCAGGCCCACTCGCCCCATAACTGGTCAGACCGGTAAGGCCAAAAACCCTTGCAAAGAACGATTTTTCGCGCTTTTATGGCCTGGCGCTGAACAAACCGGTAAGACCACAATAATTAAGTCCTGCGCTCTTTCGCCCCGTGCGGCTACCGAAGCAAGGACACCGATCTGAGACTTCTCCCATGCTCAAATGGTGCTCGCGTTCGATATTCCTGCAAGTCGTGCTTGGCCTTGCCCTCGGCATTGCCTGCGGCCTCAGCTTCCCCGACCTTTCGTTACAACTAAAACCCCTCGGCGACGGCTTCATCAAGCTGATCAAGATGCTCATCGGCCTGATCGTGTTCTGCGTGGTGGTCAGTGGTATCTCGGGCGCGGGCGACCTGAAAAAGGTCGGGCGCATCGGCTTGAAGTCGGTGATCTACTTTGAAGTGCTGACCACCCTGGCGTTGGTGATCGGCCTGGTATTCGCCTTCAGCAGCGGCATCGGCAGCGGCGCCAATATTCACCTGGACCAACTGTCCAGTGCCGATGCCAGCAGCCTGGCCGAGCGCGGTCAACACATCCATGGCGCCGCGGCGTTTTTCATGGACCTGATCCCTACCTCGGTGATCGGCGCGTTCGCCGACAACAACATCCTTCAGGTGCTGCTGTTTTCGGTGCTGTTCGGCAGCGCATTGAACCTGGTGGGCGACTCGGCCGCCGGCATTTCGCGGCTGATCAACGAACTGAGCCATGTGATCTTCCGCATCATGGGCATGATCGTGCGCCTGGCGCCGATCGGTGTATTCGGTGCCATCGCCTTCACCACCAGCAAGTACGGCCTGGAATCGCTGCAGCACCTGGGCGGCCTGGTAGCGCTGTTCTACCTGACCTGTGCAGGCTTCGTGCTGATCGTGCTGGGTACCGTGATGCGCCTGTCGGGCCTGAAACTGCTGCCACTGATCAAGTATCTGCGTGAAGAGCTGACCATCGTGCTGGGCACCGCCTCTTCCGACGCCGTTCTGCCGCAGATCATGCGCAAGCTGGAACACCTGGGCATCGGCAGTTCCACGGTGGGGTTGGTGATTCCCACCGGCTACTCGTTCAACCTGGACGGTTTCTCCATCTACCTGACGCTGGCCATCGTGTTCATCGCCAACGCCACCGGCACACCGCTGGAGATGACTGACCTGCTGACCATTCTGCTGGTGTCGCTGGTAACTTCGAAAGGCGCGCACGGCATCCCTGGCTCGGCGCTGGTGATCCTGGCGGCCACGTTGACTGCCGTACCGGCAATTCCGGTTGTCGGCCTGGTGCTGGTACTTGCGGTGGACTGGTTCATGGGCATCGGCCGGGCATTGACCAACCTGATCGGCAACTGTGTAGCCACCGTGGCGATTGCCCGTTGGGAAAAGGACATCGACCTGGAGCGTGCCAACAACGTACTGGCAGGCAAACCCGGCTTTGCCCCGTTGCCACGCAAACAGCCCAATGCCCATCAGCAGGAATTCTGAGTGAACGTGGCCGGCACTGATGCCGGCCCTTCAAGGAGCGAACCGTGATCAGCTCATCGACCGTCGTCAACTCAGTGGTGGAAAAACTCCGCCAGGCCTTGGCCCGCGGCCAGTGGCGCAGCGGCGACATGCTGCCGGGCCAGCGCGAGCTGGCTGAACAACTGGGCATCAGCCGGCCCAGCCTGCGCGAAGCGGTAACCGTGCTGGAAACCCTGGGCTTGGTGCGCGCGCTGCCGGGCAAGGGCGTGCTGGTGCTGGATGCCGAAGCTGCCGCCCTTGAGCCGGGGCTCGATACCAGCGCCGCCGCCAGCCTGGCTGATGTACTGGAACTGCGCTACACCCTTGAACCGTTCATCGTCGGCCTGGTGGCACAATCGGCCAACAGCCAGGACATTGGCCAGTTGCGCCTCACCCTGATGGACATGCGCGAAGCGCTGGAGGCCGATGACAGCGAAGCTGGGGTCAGGGCCTATATCGCTTTCCATGAGGCCCTCTTCGCCCTGACCACCAACCCGATCTTCCAAAGTGTCGTGCAGCAGACCGGCAACGCCCTTAAACAGAGCGCCGACATGCTGCGCAATTCACCGGAGCATCTGGCCGCAAGGCTGAAGGAGAACGAGGCAGTGGTACGCGCCATTCGCGAACGCAACAGTGCCCTTGCCAGTGCCCAGATGCGCCAGCACATCCTGGCCGAAGGCTCGCGCATGGGCATCCCGCTGAACATCCCGGAAGAACACCTGCATCCATGACCTGAGGAGAGCGACCATGAACGCCGCCCCCCACTTGCCTGCCCTGCTCGCGGCCGGCGAAACCCGCCTGTCGGCCGAGCAAATCTACCCACGGCTATTCGACGCCATTCTCGAACAGCGCCTGCCCCCCGGCAGCCTGCTGCCCGAGCAGGCGTTGGGCCAGGCCTTTGGGGTCAGCCGTACTGTAATCCGCCGCGTGCTCGGGCGCCTGTGTGATCAGCAAGTGGTGGTGCAGCGCCCCAGCCACACCGCGCACCTGGCAGCCCCCGGCCCCGAGCAAGCGCGGCAGGTACTTAGTGCCCGGCGGTTGGCGGAGACCACCCTGATCACCCTGGCCGCACAGCGCGCACGCCCTGCGCAGATACGTCAACTGCGCCAGTTGGTTGAACGTGAGCGCCAGCACCATGAAAGTGGCGAGCGCTGCGCGGCGATCCGTCTGGGTGGCGAGTTCCACCTCAAACTGGCGCAAGTGGCGGCCAATGCGCCCTTGGCACGGTTTCTCAACGGCCTGGTCCCGATGACCTCACTGATCATTGCCCGCTACGAATCGCCGTGCTGCGAACATTGTGCGTGGGAAGAGCATGCGGCGATCATCGATGCCGTGGAGCAAGGCGATGCCGAGGCGGCATTGGGGCGGATGCACATCCACCTCGACCGACTGGAAGAGAAACTCGACCTGGCGTAGCCCGAGCGCAAAGGCCAAGCCCGCTACTGAAGGCTATGCACCGGTCCAGCAGCGGGTGTACCACGCGGTGGACTGTAGAGCCGGCGTCAAGCCTTGGCCATGGCCGAGGTCGGTAAGCCGAAGATTTGGTCAAACATCCAGTTGTAGGCAAAGGTGTAGCAAGGGATCAGCACAATGAACGCCATGTCCACCAGCAATGCCTCTACCAGCGTCATGTCCAGCCACCAGGCAATCAGCGGAATCAGATACACCACCAGGGTCAGCTGAAAGCCGACCGCATGCGCCACCCGTCGCGCTACGCTGCGTCCGCGCTTGGCCTGGCGGCTTTCCCAGCGCTCGAACAACGTGTTGAAAATCAGGTTCCAGAGCATGGCAATGGTTGTGATCATCACCGCCAATGGCCCGGTATGCGACGCCTGGCTGTCCGACAGGTAAGCCAGCCCGAGGGTCGACATGCTCAGCCCTATCAGCTCATAGCACGTCACGTACACCAGTTTGCGCTTCAGACCCTGCACCTACATTTACCTCCAATCACAATAAAGAAGGGCGCGATAATGATTCACTTTGCTTGACAGCAAAAGTCAGCAGCTGTCAGATCTACTGACAGGAGGCTGCCATGAATTTTTCCAG
The DNA here is from genome assembly GCF_043106615.1 of Pseudomonas sp. CJQ_9. NCBI lineage: Bacteria > Pseudomonadati > Pseudomonadota > Gammaproteobacteria > Pseudomonadales > Pseudomonadaceae > Pseudomonas > Pseudomonas sp. CJQ_9. The sequence continues at coordinate 199,977 of NZ_JBICMS010000069.1, forward strand.
CGACAACATCCAGCTGTTTCTTGCCGTGCTCGACCGCGGCTCGTTCTCCGCCGCCGCTCGCGCCCTCAAACGGGTACCGTCGGCGGTCAGTATGGCTATTGGCAATCTGGAAGCGGAGCTGGGATACGGCCTGTTCGAACGCGGGCCGCGCGAAGTTCGGCCCACCGCCCGGGCCTTGGCCCTGGAACCGCACGCCAGGCTGATTGCCGAGCAACTGGGGCTGCTGCAAGTCCATGCCTTGGAGCTATCACAGGGCCTTGAAAGCAGCTTGACGCTGGCGGTGGTGCCTGACATCGATCACCGCCCGTTGCTGGCGGCTATCGCCGACCTCGGTGTGCGCCACCCATTGCTCGATATCGCTTTGCTTAGCGCCCCGCAGGAAGAGGCCCTGCACTTGCTGGACAGCGGCCGCGCCGATCTTTGTGTGGCTTTCGCTGGCCTGCAGGTGGATGCGCGCCGGGGCTTTCAGCACATCGGTATGGAAGCCTTGGTAGCCACCCTCGCCCCGAGCCACCCGGCGCTGCGTGAAGCACGCATCCACTACCTCGAAGACCTGACCCGCGTGCGTCAGATCCTGGTGCGTAGCCGTGACCTGCCGCTGGCCGATCCACGCCCGCTGATCGGCGCTACGCACTGGTCTACCGACAGCTTCGACCTGGCCCTGCAGATGGTCGAAGCCGGCCTGGGCTGGGGCGACCTGCCGTTATCTCGGGTGGCCCCACTGTTGGCAACCGGGCGCCTGGTGCGTCTCGCCTTTCGTAATACCCGCAACGAGTTGCAACTGCCGGTGCATATCCTGTGGCGCAAACAACAGCCATTGCAGCAAGCAGCGAGATTGCTGATAGAGCAATTGGCCAAGGGCTAAGCGCCGTCTGTCGAAAGGCCTGTAAGAAATTACTGTAAGTACTTCAATGTTTTACCCCCGGAGCCGATATCCCGGTCGATAGGCCCCGCAGAACGTCATAAGCGCCCTGCGTCCTCCCCACATTGGCTCAAGGTCTCGAAACATGAACCTGAAATTTCGCCACAAAATCCTGCTCAGCGCCTGCGGCGTCGTGGTCCTGGCATTCGCCCTGTTCACGCTTTATAACGACTACCTGCAACGCAACACTATCCGCCAGAACATAGAAGCCTCGGTGCAGCAGTCCGGGGCCCTGACCGCCAGCAGCGTGCAAAACTGGATGAGCGGGCGCATCCTGGTGCTGGAAAACCTGGCACAGGATATCGGCCAGCAGGGTGCCGGCGAGACCCTGGCCGGGTTGATCGAGCAACCCTCCTACACGCGCAATTTTCTGTTCACCTACCTGGGTCAGGCCAACGGCGTATTCACCCAGCGCCCGGACGCTCAGATGCCTGCCGGTTACGACCCACGCCAGCGGCCCTGGTATGCAGCGGCGGCCAATGCCGGGCAAACGGTGCTGACGCCACCTTACCAGGGCGCGGTCGGTGGCCTGATGGTCACTATCGCCACCCCGGTGAAAAGCAAGGCCACGGGTGAAATGGTCGGTGTGATTGGCGGTGACCTGACCCTCGATACTCTGATGGAGATCATCAACTCGGTCGATTTCGGTGGCCTCGGCCACGCGTTCCTGGCCGATGCCAATGGCCAGGTGATCGTCAGCCCGAACAAAGACCAGGTCATGAAAAATCTGAAGGATATTTACCCCGGCAGCGACCTGCGCGTTGCCGCCGGCATGCAGGACGTCACCCTGAACGGCCAGGACCGGATCATTTCGTTCGCGCCGGTCGCCGGGCTGCCTTCGGCCCAGTGGTACATCGGCCTGTCGATCGACAAGGACAAGGCCTACGCAGCACTCAGCCAGTTCCGCACATCGGCCATCATCGCCATGCTGATTGCCGTGGCGGCCATTGCCGGCCTGCTGGGCCTGCTGATTCCGGTACTGATGCGCCCGTTGACCACCATGGGCCGCGCCATGCGCGATATCGCCGAGGGTGAAGGCGACCTGACCCGCCGTCTGGTGGTGCAGAACCAAGACGAATTCGGCGAACTGGCAACGTCGTTCAACCGTTTTGTCGAACGCATTCACGCCTCGATCAGCGAAGTGTCGTCAGCCACCCGCCTGGTGCATGACCTGTCAGAGAAAGTGGTCAGCGCGTCGAATGCGTCGATCAGTGGCTCCGAAGAACAGAGCATGCGCACCAACAGCGTGGCAGCAGCCATCAACGAGCTGGGCGCCGCGACCCAGGAAATCGCGCGCAACGCCGCAGATGCCTCGCAGCATGCCAGCGGTGCCAGCGAGCAGGCCCACGGTGGCCGGGAAGTGGTGGAAGAAGCGATCAACGCCATGACTGCGCTGTCGCAGCGTATCAGCGAATCGTGCGCACAGATTGAAACGCTCAATGCCAGCACGGATGAAATCGGCAAGATTCTCGACGTGATCAAAGGCATCTCGCAGCAGACCAACCTGCTGGCACTGAACGCGGCGATCGAGGCGGCACGCGCCGGCGAAGCGGGTAGAGGCTTTGCCGTGGTGGCCGACGAGGTACGCAACCTGGCCCACCGGACCCAGGAATCGGCAGAAGAAATCCACCGCATGATCACCAGCCTGCAAGTCGGTTCACGCGAAGCGGTGCACACCATGAATACGAGCCAGGTTTCCAGTGAGCAAACCGTGCAAGTGGCTAACCAGGCCGGTGAGCGCCTGGCCAGCGTCACCCAGCGTATTGGCGAGATCGACGGTATGAACCAGTCGGTGGCCACCGCTACCGAAGAGCAGACAGCCGTGGTGGAAAGCCTCAATCTGGACATCACCCAGATCAATGCGCTGAACCAGCAAGGGGTAGAGAACCTTAATGAGACCCTGCGCCACTGCGATCAACTGGCGCAGCAAGCCGGCCGCTTGAAGCAGCTGGTTGGGAGTTTCCGGATCTGAGAAGCCGGGGGCGCGCAGCGCCCCTAGCTTTATGCGGTTATAACCTAATAACGAACAAGTCTATTTGGCTATAAAAAAATCTATATGCTGGCTGCATCCGATAACGGGCAATGTTGGGCGGTCGAGTAGCTTATGGATGTAGGTTCTTTTGGTTTCACCATTGCGGGACTGGTCGTGGGTTTCATCGTCGGCATGACCGGCGTCGGCGGCGGCTCGCTGATGACCCCGATCCTGTTGTGGTTCGGTATCAACCCGGCGACGGCTGTCGGCACCGATTTGCTCTATGCCGCCATCACCAAGGCCAGTGGGGTCTGGGTGCATGCACGCAACAAGAACATCGACTGGAAGATCACTGGCCTGCTCAGCCTCGGCAGCGTGCCTGCGGCCGCATTGACCCTGTGGTTCCTGAGCACCCTGCATACCGACACCTCGGCGCTCAATGCCATCATCAAACAAGGCCTGGCTGTGGTGTTGATCCTCACCGCGTTGGCCATTCTGTTCAAATCGCGGCTGCAGGCTTTCGCCAGCCACCATGCCGGCGATCACTACCACCTCAGCGCAGGTGCGCTGAACACCCTCACCGTGCTGACCGGCGTGGTACTGGGGGTGATGGTCACCCTGACCTCCATCGGCGCCGGTGCCCTGGGTACCGTGGCGTTGTTCCTGCTGTACCCGTTTCTGGTCACCCGTCGCCTGGTCGGTACGGAAATCGCCCATGCCGTGCCGCTAACGCTGGTGGCAGGCCTTGGCCATGCCGGCATGGGCAATATGGACTGGTCGCTACTGGGCTACCTGCTACTGGGTTCACTGCCGGGCATCTACCTGGGCAGCCACCTCACCGGGCGGATCTCCGACCGCGTGCTGCGTCCGTGCCTGGCCGCCATGCTGTTGTTGATCGGCTACAAGCTGGCGTTTTGAAATTCACCCAGGCGCAGCCGCCACTGCCCGGTATGGCTCAGTTCCAGGCGTGACAGCGGCAACACATCGATACGCTGCCCGGCACTCATCGGGCAGCCTAGTACCTGCACCAGCACGGCACGCATGACCTGCGGATGGGTGACCGCCAGCCATTCACCCGGCCTGTCGAACGCCGCCAGCCAGGCGGCCATCCGCTGGCACAGCGCAGCGAACGACTCCCCACCATGCACGGCACTGGCTGGCTCCTGCAGCCAATCGGTCAACGCTTCTGGTTGCTCGGCCTGCAACTGCTTAAGCGCCATGCCCTGCCAATGCCCGAGGTCGCAATCGGCCAAGGCGGGCTCGACATGCACTGTGCTCGACAACCACGCCGCTGTTTCGCAGGCGCGCCGCTCTGGTGCCGTCAGCAGCTGCACAGCTGGCAGCACAGGCGCTGGCGGTTGCGAAAGCGGCAGTATGCCGTCATCGGCGCGGTGCAGGCGTCCGGTCTTCTGGGCCCGAGTCAGGGCATGGCAAATGAGGGTCAAGCGGGTAGCTTTCATCAAGTGTCTCGGGTGGCTGGCTGGTGCACAGTGTTTGGCATGCTGCGAGGCAGGCAAGCTGAACACTATGCCAACTCTGGCTCCTGCGCCACCAATGACCAACCGCCACGCCCATCCACCTCCAGCCGGTGTGTATGAAAACCTGCCAGGGTGCTGCGGTGCCCAACACTGAGCAACAGTGCACCAGGCATTTCCGAGCGCAGCAGCGCATACAGGGCATGCTCGAGCCCCTCATCCATCGCTGAGGTGGACTCATCAAGAAACACCACCTGCGGCCGGTTGAACAGGACCCGGGCAAAAGCCAGGCGTTGCTGCTCACCCACCGACAGAATATGCGACCAATCGCAGCTGACCTCCAGGCGCTCGGCCAGATGCCCAAGATTGACCTGGTGCAGTACTTGCTGCATACGCGCCTGATCCTCTGGCTGACCCACTACTGGATAAGCAATGACCGTGCGCAGGTCCCCCAAAGGCAAATAGGGACGCTGCGACAGGAACAGCGCCTGATGGCCCAGTGGGCGCCGCACCTCACCTTCGGCATAGGGCCACAGGCCAGCCAGGGCGCGCAGCAGGGTGGTCTTGCCGCTGCCTGAAGGCCCTTTGATCAACAGCGCCTGCCCAGCTTGCAGGCTCAGGTTCAGATCAGTGATCAGGGCGTGTCCATCCGGGCGCAGCACTTTCAGGTCGGCAATCTGCAGCGCATGGGCCTGCTCCGCGGTGAGTACCCGCGGCAATGCCCTTGCCTGCGCGTTGGCATCGAGAAAACCGGTCAGACGGTCCAGCGTAGCCCGGTACTGCGCGAATGCATCGTACGATTCACGAAAGAACGACAGTGCATCCTGCACCTGCCCAAATGCCTGAGACGTTTGCATGACGTCACCCAGCTTGATTGCTCCGCTGAAGAAGCGCGGTGCCTGCAGAATGAACGGGAATACGACCGCCACCTGGCTGACCCCCAGGTTGAAACCACTGAACTTGAGGTTTCGGAATACCAGCGCCCAGGCATTCACGATCAGTGTCGCGAAGCGCCCCAGCAAGGTGCCCCGCTCAACCTCGGCACCTTGGTAGAAAGCGACGTTCTCGGCATTTTCACGCAGGCGCATCAGCGCATAGCGGAAGTTGGCGGTGAGTTTTTCGTTGAGGAAGTTCAGGCGAATCAAAGGCTGGCCCAGGCGGAAGGCGATCCAGGTGGCAATGATCACATACAGGTACACTGCAAACACCATCGCCCTGGGAATTTCAACACCGGCCACGGCCAACGGCGCCGACAACCCCCAGAGGATCCCGGTGAACGCCACCAAGGACACCAGCGCACTGACTGCCCCCAAGGCCAAGGTCAGGGAGTTGCTGACGAAGGCGTTCACGTCCAGCTCGATACGCTGGTCGGGGTTGTCGACTGGTTCGGCAAGAAATTGACCACGGTAGTAAGCATCACCGTGCATCCAGTCACGGGTCAGGCGCTCGGTCAACCATACCCGCCAGGTGATGCTGAAGGCTTGGGTCACGTAGAAAGTGCAAAGTGATCGCAGCACATGGATGCTAGCCAGCACGGCGAAGACCCCGAGCAGGTACCAGAATGCCACTTGATTCAAGCCTTGGAGAGCGCTGTAGAACCCGTTGTACCAGAACGAAAACAGCACATTGAGGCGTACGGAAGACAACGTCAGGACCAGCAGCAAGGCAAACACCAGCAGTGGCCGCCAACTGCGTTTGTAACTGAAATAAGGCCCCGCAAGTTGCCAAAACTGGCTGCCCCAGCGGGTGTAGCGTATGGCCAGAATAGCGGCGGTTGTGAAGCCGACAAAGGTGATGAACGAGGCGATTGCCAGCCAACTCAGGCTCTCTTGCAAGGCCTGGTGCCAGTTCATGTCCATGGTGAATATCCGTGCTGAGTATTTCCGCGAGCGTAGCACTGCCCTATAACGCTTCAGGCATACATGACGTACATTTCATGAAAGCTGGCTGGCACCGGCTGCGCCGGTGTTCGCGGGCACGCCCGCTCCCACAGGGATTGTTGTGAGGCCAGGGGACTTTTTTGGAGCACAAAGACAAAACCCCTACCTGCCTGTGCAGATAGGGGTTTTGCGAAATGAATCTTGACGATGACCTACTCTCACATGG
>NZ_JBICMS010000070.1:0-4578 GCF_043106615.1 Pseudomonas sp. CJQ_9
GCCGGCAACTTTCGCCGCCGGCCTTGTGCTTACTTGGCCTGGTAGATGATCCCCGGGCTGCACTGCACCATCTGGTAATGGTCCGGCAACCCGTTCAACGCCTCCGAGGCGCCGAGGAACAAGTAGCCACCCGGCTTCAGTGTGCTGTGAATACGCAGCAGGATGTCGCGCTTCACCTGCGCCGAGAAATAGATCAACACGTTGCGGCAGAACACGATGTCGAACTTGCCCAGGCTGGCATAGCTGTCGAGCAGGTTGAAGGCACGAAACTCGACGCGGCTGCGAATCGCCGGCTTGACCGCCCAGCGCCCAGGCCCCTTGGGGTCGAAATAACGCTGCAGGCGCTCCTGGGACAAACCGCGGGCAATCGCCAGGCTATCGTACTCACCGGTCTTGCAGTTGGTCAGCATGGTACCGGAGAGGTCGGTAGCCACGATCTGCGCGCCCATCTTCAGCTGGCCGAGGTTGCTGCGCTCGAACTCGTCGATGGCCATCGAAATGGAATACGGCTCTTGGCCCGACGAGCAGGCAGCGGACCACATGCGCAGCCGCTGCCCAGGGTTGTTGCGAATGAACTCGGGGATGACCTTGTTCTTCAGCACTTCGAACGGATAGGTGTCGCGAAACCACAGGGTCTCGTTGGTGGTCATGGCATCGACCACCTGCTCGCGCAGCCCGCCGCGCGGCTGGGTCTGGATGCGCTGCACCAGCTCACCCAGACTCTTGATGCCCTGTTGCTCCATCAGCTTGTTGAGACGGCTGGAAACCAGGTACTGCTTATTTTCCCCCAGCAGGATGCCACAGGCTTTCTCCAGGAAGACCCGGAACTGTTCGAAATCCAAATTACCCGTAGACACTACTGCCGCCTCTTTTCAATCACTGGTGCCAGGGCTTGCCCCGGCTGCTTCAATGCGCTGCCTTGATCCGGTCGACCACCCGCTGGGCCAGGTCGTCCGGTTTGAACTTGGCCAGGAAGTCATCAGCCCCGACCTTCTTGACCATCGCCTGGTTGAACACCCCGGAAAGCGAAGTATGCAGGCAGATGTGCAGTTTTTGCATGCGCGGATCACTGCGAATTTCCGCGGTAAGCGTATAGCCGTCCATTTCCGGCATTTCAATGTCGGAAATCATCATCAGGAACTCTTCTTCCGGCTTCTTGCCCTCATCCACCAGCTGACGCAGGTAGTTCAAGGCCTGGCGGCCGTCATTGAGCGCCACCACTTCCACCCCGACGGTCTGCAGGCAGCGGCTGACCTGCTTGCGTGCCACCGACGAATCGTCGACGGTCAGCACGCGCAGCAGCACGGCCTTGTCCTGCACCTCGGCATCGACCACCCCGGCCGATACCGATTCGGAAGACGGCGCCACCTCGGCCAGCACTTTCTCCACGTCGATGATCTCGACCATGCGGTTATCCACCCGGGTGACGGCGGTCAGGTAGTGATCCCGGCCGGTACCCTTGGGTGGTGGATGGATCTCTTCCCAGTTCATGTTGACGATGCGTTCGACCGAATGCACCAGAAAGCCCTGGGTCTTGGTGTTGTACTCGGTGATGATCACGAAACTCTTGCGCGTGTCTTCCTGCAGCGGTCGCAGCCCGGTCGCCATCGACAAGTCGAGAATCGGGATGGTCGCCCCGCGAATGTTGGCCACCCCGCGCACCACCGGGTGTGCCTTGGGCAGCAGGGTCAGCGCAGGGCATTGCAGCACTTCCCTGACCTTGAATACGTTGATGCCGTAAAGCTGTTCGCCATTGAGGCGGAACAGCAGCAACTCCAGGCGATTCTGCCCCACCAGCTGCGTGCGCTGGTTGACCGAATCCATAACACCCGCCATGCCAGACTCCTTAACATTTCAGCCTAACGTTGCAACTCAAACAGCGAGTCGGCACGGGCTTTGCTTTTTTGAGCGTCATGTACACGAAAACGACATTTTTCCGACGATTGACGCGCCTGCTGACTGGCTCGCTGGCCACGCTGTGCCTGCTGATGCCCGGCGTTCGCACGGTAGCGGACGCGTTCACCTTGCCTGAACAGCTTATCGGTGTCACCCAAGGGTTTCTTGAATTTACCGTCGAAGATTATCTGGCCAGTACCCAGACCGCCGGCCGCTATGAAATCGAGGTCAGCTCGCTGGACCCGCGCCTGCGCATGCCGTTGTGCAGCCAGCAACTGGATGCCTCGCTGGAAAGCCCCGCGCAGCCACTGGGCCGGGTCACCGTGCGAGTGCGCTGCAACGGCGCCGCGCCGTGGACAGTATTCGTTCCCGCCACGGTGCGGCTTTTCCGCGAGGTGGTGGTGGTAACCCGCCCGCTCAAGCGTGACAACGTCGTCGGGGAAGGCGACGTGGCCCTGCGCGAACGGGATGTCGGCACCCTGGGCCAAGGCTTTCTTAGCGAGCTGGACCAAGCCGTGGGCATGAAGATGCTGCGCCCCACCGTGCTCGACCAGGTGCTGACCCCGCAGCACCTGGAGCAGGCCGAGGTGGTGCGCAAGGGTGATCAGGTGGTCATCGTGGCGCGCAGCGGCAGCCTGAGCGTGCGCATGCCAGGCGAGGCCCTGAGCAAGGGCGGCCTCAGCGAGCAGATAAGGGTACGCAACCTCAATTCAAAACGGGTGGTCAAGGCCAGGGTCACCGGCCCGGGCCAGGTCGAGGTAAGCATGTAGGCCAATGGCCAGAAGGCGCTGGCGGTGCGGAACCGCATTTCCTAAACTGTGTCAGAACACGGGTGGCGAGCTTGCTGACAGGCGGCAACGCATTTGTGCCTAAAGTTTCTATCGGGTTGGCCGAAAACAAGGCAAGCGTCCAAATACCCAGAGGTTTCTGATCATGGTCATCGACTTCAGTCGTTTGAATAACTCTCCGTCCGGCACGGGCGGCGTGCGCGGTAACACCGCCAGCGGCAGCGCCGAAAAGCCGGCAGCCAGCCAGGAAGCGGTGAAAGACACCGGCGCCAGCGGAGAAGCGGTACACCTCAGCCAAGAGGCCCAGCAGTTGCAAAAAATAAGCGACAAGCTGCGCGACGAACCGGTGGTCAACAGCGCCCGTGTGGCCCAGTTGAAACAGGCTATCGCCGACGGCAGCTACCAGGTCGATGCCGGCCGGGTCGCCAGCAAACTGCTTGATTTCGAAGCCCAGCGCTGACCGAGCGGCGCGCTGACTTCACGGACGCTAGAAAAGCCAAGAGTTAGCCATGCATGACACCACTTTGCTGCAACTGATCGAAGATGACATTGCCCCGATGCAGGAACTGCTCGACCTTCTGCACAAGGAAGCGATCGCCCTGCACGGCCGCGACATGCCGCTGCTGGAGCAGATCCTGGCGCGCAAGCAGTCGCTGATCATCTTGCTCGAACAGCATGGCCAGCGCCGCAGCCAGTTGCTTGCCAGCCTGGGTCTCAGTGCCGACCGCAGCGGCGTGCAGGCCATGGCCGCGCAGTCGCCGCACGGTGATGTGCTGTTGCAACGGCTCGATATGCTGGCGCAGCTGATGGATGAGTGCCAACAGGTCAACCAGACCAATGGCCGGATCATCCAGGTACAGCAGCACGTCACCAGCAACCAGATCCGCATCCTTCACGGCGGTGACTCGCCGTCGCTGTACGACAGCCGTGGCGGCACTTCGCTGCTGAGCAAGCCACGCGCCCTCAGCCAAGTCTGATTTTTCTATCAAGGCACGGAACATACTGGCAAAATGCCGTTACTTGCGTGAGTCGCTTTTGCCTGGAGAACGATAAGCCGTGTTCAATGAATCCGATGCCCCGCAACCGCCAAAGGTGCTGAGCACCCCTTTGGAGATTGCGGCCAACTTGCGGCAACTGCAAGAAAGCCACGACCCGCTGATTATCACCTTCCAAGACCGCAGCCACCGCTTCCAGAGCTACGTGGTGCACGTGGACCGTGAAAGCAACACCCTGGCGCTGGACGAAATGATCCCCCGTGACGGCGAGAAGTTCATCGAGAACGGTGAACACTTCCGTGTCGAAGGCTTCCACGACGGCGTGCGTATTGCCTGGGAATGCAACCACGCCCTGAAGATCAGCGAAGTCAACGGCCACCGCTGCTACAGCGGCCCCTTGCCACTCGAGATGACCTACCACCAGCGCCGCAACGCCTTCCGCGCCGCGCTGAAGCTGTCGCAATTGGTCGACGTGATCCTTGACGGTACCCACCTCAAAGGCAACGGTGCCCTGCGCGGCAAGCTGCTGGACATCTCCGCCACCGGCTGCAAACTGCGCTTCGAGGGCGATGTCGAAAGCCGCCTGCAACTGGGCCAGGTATATGAGCGTTTCAAGGCAGGCAACCCGCTGGGCCTGGTCGACACCATGGTCGAGCTGCGCCACCTGCATTACGAAGAGCGCATCAACACCACCTTTGCCGGCGTACGCTTCCACAACCTCAGCGGCCCGGCGCAGCGCAAGGTCGAGAGCTTTGTGTACCAGCTGCAGCGTGAGGCGCGGCGGTTCGACAAAGACGACTATTGATCGTTGGCTGGTAGAAGCCGAAACGCCACCTTCCGAGGTGGCGTTTGCGTTTGTGCTTCTCCTGTGTTGGCCTCTTCGCGGGCTTGCCCGCTCC